>JAAZXX010000325.1 GCA_014239995.1 Verrucomicrobiia bacterium | reverse complement strand
TTGACATACAACTGTGTAACGCCCAGTCAGCATGGCCACTTCTCTTTTAATCCTATTGGCAGGCATGGGGCTCGTGCTTGTATCCATCCTGGCATTCCGCCTTCCTGCCTTTCTGGCACTGATCGCCGCTGCCTGGCTGACAGCCTCAATCACCCCGGAAGCGGCCCTCCAGTCCTATGCCAAGACGCAGGATTGGTCTTCCAAGACAAGCGCGTCCTTCGTGAACCAGCTTCCCATCAAACGGGTCGTTTCCGAGTTGTCTGAAACATTCGGCAAGGTGGGCATCATCATCGCCATGGCATCGATCATCGGCAAATGCCTGCTTTCCAGCGGTGGCGCCGACCGGATTGTGCGCTCTGCATTGAAAACCATTGGTATACGAAGGGCTCCGCTGGCCTTCACCAGCAGCGGGTTCCTGCTTGGTATCCCTGTCTTTTTTGACACCCTCTTCTACCTGATGATCCCGCTGGCCAAATCTCTGGGTCTAAGGGAAAAAAAACACTATGCCCTGTTTGTGATGTCCATCATTGCCGGTGGCACCATGGCCCATTCCCTGATCCCTCCCACACCTGGCCCCTTGCTGGTCGCATCCCAGTTGAACGTACCGCTGGGCTGGATGATGCTCGGGGGATTGATCATCGGGATATTCACCTGCTGGGTGGGCCAAATCTACGCCCGCTGGGCTGATCGAAAATGGCCACTGCCGGTACGTGATTCCGGTGGAGTCACTGTGGAGGAACTGCAGCAGCAACTCAGGGCAGATGAGGCCAAACTGCCTCCCCTGACAATGGCCTTGCTTCCCATCCTATTGCCCGTTGCACTGATCGGCCTCCAATCGATCCTTCTCTCCATGGCATGGATCCCGAGTCCAGAAACCTCCAAATGGATCAACGAGGGACTGAAATTCCTCCTTCTGGTGGGAGAAAAAAATACGGCTCTTACCTTGTCAGCACTTACCGCCATCCTCCTGCTTTACCGTTTTCCAGGCCAAACAAAGGGAGGCATGCGCGCCCCGCTGGAGGAGGCGCTCAGCCAGGGGGGGCTCATCCTTTTGATCACTTCTGCCGGGGGCGCCTTTGGCGGTGTGCTGCAGCACACCGGTATCGCGGAACAGATTCAGCAGTGGGCCAGCGGTTACCAACTGGCACTGCTGCCGCTGGCCTTTTTCGTGACCACACTCATTCGTACGGCACAGGGTTCTGCAACCGTTGCCATGATCACCACTGTGGGCATCTTCAGCGGCATGGCAGACTCCGGCGATCTGGCCTTTCATCCCCTTTACCTGGCACTGGCCATCGGGTGTGGTTCCAAACCATTTCCCTGGATGAACGACAGTGGTTTCTGGATCATTGGCCGCATGAGCGGCATGAAGGAACATGAAACCTTCCGCTATTTTTCATTCATGATCTCGCTGATGGGGCTTGCAGGACTGCTGGCCATCGTAATGGCAGCCTTCATAATACCTCTGAAATAAATGGACACCACTCAAGACCCACTGTCTTCAACAGCAGTCAGCATACCCACACGGGTCCGCACGGGTGGACTCAGGTCATGGTCCCTGGCCCATTGACTGACGGATTGGAATTCCCTGGGTGTGTTGACATTGCTCCCCTCCATTGCGTCTCGCCTGTCACAGGAGAACACACGGCTGCCTGGGTGATTAAAGAGAGCAAAAAGTGAACGCCTGCCAAAATTCAGTTCCTTCTGAACAAAGGGTAGAAATCCACGTGGGATGATCATCGGAAAACCCCGGCGTGACTGATGTTCCATGCATGCAATACCATTGCTTGCATGAGATACCCGAAAAAGGTCACGCAGGGTTTGCGCCGATAACAGGGGCATGTCACAGCTCAAAAAGGCGTGCAACTCAGCGGGAGAACTACAGAGGCCCGTCTCGATGCCAGCAAGGGGCCCCTGGCCTTCACGTAAATCACGCGTGACACAAGTCACGGGAGCACCCAGGGTTTCGGCGGTTGACAGACACCAGTCCCTCATGGATATCCCAAGCATTGACATGGAGGCCTTGTCAACCCCCATGCGCTGGCTCCCTCCTCCGCATAGAATATGAATGACTCTCAGTGGTTTCATCAAGCGCCTGCAGAATAATAAGGACCACGCTCAAGGTGGTCACACTTTGGAATACTCTCTGTTTCGATCACGACAATTTCATTGATTTTCATTTTCAAATCCAGCATGAATCGTGGGTATATGGACCCTCGCATCTATTTGACTGCATTGGTTGCAAGCATGACGTTTGCAGTAGCGACTCAAACCCGAGCCGAAGTCAGCGGCGTCGTAAGCGACATGAAGTGGGCTGCAGACAACCTCCTGAACGCCCTGAACGAGGAGGAAAGATCTGCCGCAAGCTTTGAATTCAAAGGTGACAAACGTATCGATTGGCACTTTATCCCAAAGGATCGCAAGGGGCTTGCATGGAACCAGATGGCAGGCGAGAAAAAGATCCTTGCCCATGCCTTGCTCGCCACGGGCCTGAGCACGAGGGGCTACCTCCAGTCGACGACCATCATGACCTTGGAGAAAATCCTGCAGGATCTGGAGGGGCCCGACCGCCGCTTTCCGAGAGATCCTGAGCTGTATCATGTCTGTATCTTCGGGCAACCCTCCTCAACCGGCACATGGGGATGGAGCGTCGAGGGACACCACCTTTCCGTCAACTTCACCATTGTCAAGGGGCAGAGCATCTCAGCAACCCCTCACTTCATGGGAACCAATCCAGCCAAGGTCAGCGAGGGACCTCGCAAGGGATTACAAGTGCTCGGTGAAGAGGAAAACATGGCCCGGGCATTACTGAAATCGCTGAGGCCTGCCCAGCTCAAGAAGGCATTGATCGAAGATAAAGCACCCTCGGACATTTTCACTGCAGCCAAGAACAGGGTCAGCGCACTGGAGGACAAGGGTATCGCAGCAAAAGCATTGAACTGGAGTCAGAAGGAAGACCTGCTCCGCATCATTGAAACCTACTTGTACCATGTGCGCCCCGAGGTGGCTGAGGTTGAGCTTGAAAAGATCGAAAAAGCCGGCATATCCACCATCAAATTCGCTTGGATGGGCGGCATGGAAGAGGGCGATGCTCATTATTACCGGATCCAGGGACCAGGCTTTGTGCTTGAATACGACAACATTCAGAACGGTGCAAACCATGTGCACGCCGTATGGCGCGACTTTGAGAATGACTTCGGTCGCGACCTCCTGAAGCGCCATTACCAGGCGTTTCCGCATTGAAGGCTAAGAGCCCGACTTCTCTGAAAAAATCAACTCGAGGAGGGTCTCAGGACTCGAAAAGCACCTCTCCAAATGGGTGCGGGGCACCCTCTGTCCCGCTTTTTCATGGAGCATGCTTGAGCTGATTATGCAGCGGAACAGATCATTGATACGGCCTTCAAATGGAAAGTTAAATGGGAAAACGACGTCGACGTAAACCAGCACCCCCCCCGGCATTGGAACCGGATGTGACATCCACCGACACCTTTTCCGGCAAAGTCGGCGATATAGTGAACTTGGAAATCACGGATGTCGCCTTTGGTGGTGAAGGGGTTGGCCGCCATGAGGGTTTCGTTGTGTTTGTCCCCTTCGTTCTCAAGGGTGAAACGGTCGAAACCCGCATTACAGAAATCCACAAGCAGTATGCCAGAGGGGCATTGGTGCACTTGAAGACATCATCCCCAGAGCGTATCCAACCGACCTGCTCCCATTTTGGAACCTGCGGTGGCTGCCAGTATCAACATGCCTCCTACGAGGAGCAGTTAAGGATCAAGCACAAGCAGGTCCGTGACCTGTTCGAGCGCATCGGGGGACAGGCCATGGACATCGTTGTCCATCCCATCGCCTGCCCCCAGCCCTACGGGTATCGCAATCGCATCATGGTTCGGACACAGTATAACCGGGACACAAAGGCCATGAACGTGGGTTTTCTTCGCCATCAAAGCCGGTTGGTGGTGGACATACACGACTGCAGTATCGCCGAACCGGAACTGAATAAGGCATTGACGAAGGTGCGAGTGGATCCTCCTCGCAAGAACGGCATCAAATTCAACCTCCGCATTTTTCCTGAAGGCTGGAAACTGCCGCCGGACTCCTTTTTTCAGGTCAATTTCCATCAACTGCCCAACATGATCCATGCCGTGAAAGAAAGATTGAAGGATGCAGGAACGCGATTTCTTGTGGATGCCTATTGCGGTGTTGGGTTTTTCAGTCTCTCACTTGCGGATACGATGGAGACCTATGCAGGGGTCGAGGTGGATCGTCGTGCTATCGAATCCGCGCGGATCAATGCTAGCTCGATGCATCGAACCAACGGCTCATTCATCGAGGCAACCACCGAGGCGGTGATCCAAGAACTCGTTGACACATTCCAGGCCGCTGCCACCACCATCATCCTGGATCCCCCGCGCAAGGGCTGTCATGCATCCATTATCGAGGTATTGCGAAAGGCAAAGCCAAAGCAGATCATCTACGTCTCCTGTCATCCCGCGACGCTGTCCAGAGATGTCAAATTACTCTGTGAAGGTGGGCTTTTCAAGGTTGAACAGGTCATCCCCATCGACATGTTTCCACAGACTCAACACATTGAGTGTATTTGCGATATACGTCTTGCACACTCAAGATAGATAACTTTTGACTTTTAAAGGTTGCAAAGCTGGTTGCGATCCTTTACTTAAAAGTAAGCCCTGATGATTCCTACGGGCTGACGTGTATTTCTGTCCGACTCGGGCGTTCAAAGGAGATGGAACGATCAATCGTATCTTCTGAACCGAGCTTCCGCTTTTAAAAACGATGCTCACCGATAAAACGCACCTTTGAAGATGGACATGTTTCTTTATCATTAATCACTATGAGCAATAAGAGTGGCAATCACGGTGGCAAGCACAGTGGCAACCGAACCTCAAAGGGCGGTGGCAATCACGGTGGCTACAGGCACAACAAGGGCGGCAAGAACGCAAGCGGCGGTAACAGCGGCGGTAACAGCGGCGGTAACAGCGGCGGTAACAGCGGCGGTAACAGCGGCG
>JAAZXX010000324.1 GCA_014239995.1 Verrucomicrobiia bacterium | reverse complement strand
AGGGAATCTTTGAAACCATATAGTCAATGTGCTCCTGACTTACCTGCTTCAGAATATCAGTCTGTATGACGGCAGGAGTCACGCAATTAACCAGAACGCCTGTTTCGGCAAGTTCCTTTCCTAGAGATTTGGTGAGTCCGACCACGCCGGCCTTGGCCGCACTGTAATGAGAGGCATTTGGATTCCCCTCTTTTCCGGCAATGGAGGCAATGTTGATGATTCGACCATACCCACGTTTAATCATGATGGGAACCAGTGCATGACACACGTAAAAGACAGCCATTAAATCCAGTTCAATGACTTCCCGCCATTCATCATACTGGCATTCCCAAAGTTTTTTACTGACACCCGCAATGCCAGCATTGTTCACAGCAATATCAATGCTACCAAAGAGGGTCTCGGTTTTGGCGGCAGCCTCTGCAACCGAATCAGCTTGTGTCAACTCAACTGGCATCACCCTAATGCTGTCGGCCTTTGCCAGAGATGGCACCCACGACTGGGCGTGAACCACGTCTCGATCCCAGATGGCACAACGTGCACCAGATGCGAGGAGACGCAGGACGGTGGCTTTGCCAATACCACGAGCCCCACCCGTCACGACCGCCACCTTTCCTTTTAAATTAATATCATTCATGATTGGATTCGTTTTTCCAAATATTCAAGACTGCGACTTAACAACCTCCACACAACGATCACAGATATCAGGATGCGTATCTTGGGAGCCCACAGAGATCTCCCAATGCCAGCAACGCACACACTTTCTTCCCTCGGCTTTAATTACCTGGATACTCAGGTCTGCCCCCTTCATCCAATGGATTTGAGAAACATTCATTACTTCCCGAAGCACATCGTGATGTGCCTGAAGGTTTTCCAGTAAAGGAGCGGGTGCATGGATCACCAATTTTGCCTCGAGGGATTTTCCGATGGTTTTCTCACGACGTGCCTCTTCCAATTCGGCAAGGACCTTTTCCCTGAGTTGCATCCACTGTTCCCAGGAGGAACGCTCATTCTCATCCAGAGAAAAGCTCATGGGCGACCATTCCTGAAGGTGCACCGAGTCGTCCTCATCCACTCCCGGAATAAAACCCCAGGCTTCATCAGCTGTGAAGGCCAGCAACGGTGAAAGTGACTGACACAAACTCCTTAAAACATGATAAAGTACAGTTTGAGTCGAACGCCGTGCGTGTGAGTCATTGTGATCGGAGTAGAGTCGATCTTTAACCAGATCATGGTAAACAGAGGAAATTTCGACTGCCGTAAACTGACTTAATTTTTGGTATACAAGATGGAACTCGTAACGCTCGTAGGCTTCGAAGACATCCTTTTCGAGGCTGGACCATGCGGCCATCATCCAACGGTCGAGAGGGGTCATGTGTTCCCACTGAACGCTGTTTTCATGTGGATCAAAATCATATAGATTGGAGAGTTGAAACCGGAGTGAATTGCGCAGCAGACGATAGGTCTCGGCAACTTTCTTGATTCGCTCCTCGCTCACCACAATATCATTCCTGAAATCCTGGGAAGCCACCCATAGCCTGACTACATCTGCCCCGTATGTACCAATATAGGCCTCGGCAGTTTGAGGTTTTTTATAGCCTCCCCCCTGCCCTTGTTTGCTTTTGGATATTTTTTCCTTGTCCGCATCCACCATGAAGCCATGCGTCAATACTTCCTTGTAAGGTGCTGAGCCGTGGACTGCCAAGGAGAGCAGTAGGGAGGACTGAAACCATCCACGGTGTTGATCGCTTCCCTCCAGATAGAGATCTGCTTGCCAGGGAGGAGAAGAGGTGGAGGCATCTGGAGATGTTTCACTGCTGCGTTTCAGCTCACTCCGGCGCATGAGCACGCTTCTGGAGGAGCTTCCGGAGTCAATCCAGACATCCAGTGTGTCCAAGGATTTCGAGACAGCCTCAGGACCTTGCCAGGACTCAGGACGGACCTTTGCCCAAAGCGTATCTGCGTCTTCGGAAAACCACACATTGGATCCCTCCAATTCAATCACATCAGCCACCTTGCGAACGATATCTCCTTCAAGGATTGGATCGCCTTGGGCATCATAAAAAGCCGGAATAGGCACACCCCAGGTACGCTGTCGTGAAATACACCAGTCTGGTCTGGATTGAACGGCACCCTCGATACGGTTACGTCCCCATTCCGGAACCCAGGACACATCGGCAATGGCATTCACTGCTTTTTGCCTGAAGCCCTCATGATCTACATTGATGAACCATTGATCCATGGCTCGAAAAATAACCGGGGTTTTACTGCGCCAGCAATGCGGGTAGCTATGCGTGTAATCCTCGTGCAACAGGAGTGCATTTGTCTCCTTCAGTGTTTGCATGACACCCTCGTTGGCTTCACTCTTATGTTGTTTTTCCAGAATGGATTTACCAATGAGAGATGAAGGCATATGCAAGAAAATACATACACACTCAACGGGAACAGTTTAGGCGTTTGGGGGTTCAGGGCCAATGGGAAGACCCTTACCTGACACTTGACAGGGAGTATGAGGCAGCCGAATTGAGGATGTTTGCCGATTTGATTGATCGAGGATTTGTTTATCGAGGGAAAAAACCCGTTTACTGGAGTATTCCCTGTCGTACGGCACTTGCGGAAGCAGAGGTCGAATATCAGGATCACGTCAGTCCAAGTATTTATGTTAAATTCAAGGTCAAGGATGCGCCGAATACATTCGTCCTGATTTGGACGACCACCCCTTGGACACTGCCCCCTGCTTACGCATCTCCTGGACTACCTTGAATTCAATGGGCAGACCGTGACAATCCCAACCAGGAACATAAGGGGCATGCAATCCCTTCTGGGTTTGGAATTTCAGGATAAAGTCTTTCAGGATTTTATTTCCTGCAGTTCCAATGTGTACGTCTCCATTGGCAAACGGTGGTCCATCATGCAGTAAAAACATCTCCCGGTCGCGGCGGGACTCAATAATCTGGTCATATAATCCAGCCTTGGACCACGATTCAAGTCGTTCAGGTTCACGTTTGACCAGGTCGGCCTTCATGGGAAAACCGGTTTTCGGAAGATTTAAAGTGTTTTTGTAGTTCATCGGGTGGAACATTCCAAGCGGGGGAACGTATCAACCCACACTGATGGTGTCAACGCGGGGCAAGCACATGGAGACGGGAGCGGCGTATGTTGGCCATGCCCCAACAAACCACGGACATCGACTTATGTTGCGTTTCAATGGCAGGCATGCCATTCCCTGAGCTCGCACAATTGGGCCTCAAGCCCCCGGCTAAGCGGGTTGGGAACCAGGGTCCTTGAGATGGTTGTGGCACTTTTCACCGGTTTGATTGAAATGGAATGGCCAAAAATCCTCGCGGTCATTTTCAAGAGACTATACTTGCTTAACGGAGGCAGGACCCCAGGCTGTAATACCCTGTTGGCATCTGGCATCCCACCAGAGAGGATACGATGGCACAGTTGAGACCATTCAAGTGTGGTTATTCCATTCCACTGGTGATTGATGTAGCCAGGCACCGTTTGTTCACATGCCAAAAACCAACTGAGCAAGGATCTGGGAGGGCCTTTTTCAATTCCAACAATGGATGAACGAATAATCCTGTCATTCATTCGGCGCAGTCCAAGCTCTCCCTGTTGCTTCGATTGCCCGTAAAGCGAGTCTGGTTGCTGAAGTGTGTCCCAGTGACATCCCCCGCAGGTGGAATCGAATACCGCGTCGGAACTTGGATGCACAAAAATACAACTGACTGGAAGCCTGGAGGCAATCCAGCCAGGAAGGGTTCCGTTGACCCATGACATGTTATCTGAACACGCCCCCCTCCCCGGCAGTATCCCGACGGCATTGACACAGGCATCCGGCACCAGTGCAAGCAGTCGTTCCATCAAGATACTGGCATTCTCTGGGCACCAGCGGGCATCCAGTGCGACAACGTCCATGTGAGCCTTCCGAAGGTATTTCAAAACCACGCTTCCCAGCATGCCTTGGCTTCCCAGCACCACCACCCTCATGGTGTTTGCTCCTGGTGATCGAATGCCGTCAACCAAACCCCGGCATAATGACGATTTTTGAGCTGAATATCATGACTGTAGTTCCATGCCGTGATGAGACAATGATCAGGGGGATCGGAAACAAGGCGATCAGCACCCACAATAGGCGTGCCGACACGTGGAAGGAATTTTCCAACGCGCAGGGGTGCCTCATCCGCAATCCAGGCAAAGGGAAGATCAAGCATTTGGTTGAGGTACACATTGGCACGTCCAGCGGCACCATAGGCAGCGATCCGCCCTCCCCTGTCGATCACACTGCGAAGCAGCTGGACTGAGGGATGTTGGTAGCGACATTCGTAGGCACGCTTCAAACTGGCAATACTGGAGGCGTAGGCACTTGCTGGACTGGTACGTTGATGATGCGGGTTTCCTTTTTTAAATCGTACCCGCAGGGCGCCACCATGCATGGGGATTCTTTCATAACTCATACGACGAAATCCCATCAAGCCCAGACAATGGGTCAGCGAATCAAGACTCCATTCAACCTTGTGCTCATGATAGATGGTATCCCACTGATTCCCCTTGAGCAGGGCTGCAAGATCATGCACCTCCACCCAGAATTCACCCCCTTGTCGCAGTGCCAAAGCAACGCCTTCAAAGACATCCTTGAGGTTCGAAATATGGGCGAGGCAGTTGGAACCACTGATCACATCCCATTTCCCCACCCATTGCTGTCGGCTCACAAGCTGAGTATTGAAGGACGCACTCACCAACTCATAGGACCTTGTCGTTCCTTGCAGATGGGAACTTTGAGCGATATCGCTCGGATCCACACCGCATTTTTCCCATTCCCTGGGCAGGCGACGCAGGAGCACCCCATCATTGCACCCAATCTCAAGAAATCGTGGCTGGAGATGCTGGTAAATGCTCCCTAATTTAGATGCATACTCCTCAAAATGATGCACCAAGCCGCTCACGGTGGAGGAGGCGTAGTTGTAGTTTCGAAACAAGACCTCTTCGTTGACATCTTCCATCACCTGCACCAAGCCGCAGTGCTGACAAGTAAGCCAGTTCAAGGGG
>JAAZXX010000323.1 GCA_014239995.1 Verrucomicrobiia bacterium | reverse complement strand
CCATGGAAGGTGAGGCCGAAAGATGCCACAAGCCAGGAAGAAGGGCCTGGCATGCGGTTTCCCCAGTGCCTGCACCACGTAGTCCACGGTCCTTGCATCATCGCATGCCGCCTCCTCAAGACCGGGAACGATACCCCAGTCCCCCTCGTGAGGGGAACCCGGCAGGCCGTTGAAGGGATACCCATCAGGGTAGGAAGCATGCCGTGACCAGGGATAATTCAAGCGGTTTCCCCGGAACCATGGATCATCCCGGAAAACAAGGCGCTGAAAATCATCCCACTGGTCCGGGGGATTGAATCCCGCGGTGTGGTGGAAAACCTTACCCGCCCCCAGGACGACATAACCGTGTTGCCGGAAATACATGGGCATGGAGACGGCACCCGGCAGGTGAGGTCGCCACCACTGGCCGTTGTGGTAGATCCCTGTCGTCGAGGGCCTGAGACCCAGCATCATGGCCGTCCGGCTCGGGCAGCACACCGGCGATGCGGTATGTGCGTTGGTAAAGCTCATCCCGAGCTGGGCCAATCGTTCGATGTGCGGCGTGTGGACCTTGCCGGGATACCCTCCAAGGGTACTTGTCCAGTCATTCATGTCATCCACCGCAATGAGCAGGACATGGGGGCGGGTTTCCGCAGACACCCCCAGCAGGAGCCCGGCCAGGAGAGCCAGGCATCCCTTCATGAGTCGTGTCATGCATGCAAGAGGATTCATCAGCACCAGGAGAAGCAGGGCCGGCCCGCCTTTGCCAGCCCTTGCCCTCCTTCACATTTTCATGCTAGGGCCGGGGCTCCATGGGGTCAAGGGGACAGGACAGGGCCAAGCACGCCAGGCCCTGCCCCGGGAAACTGGCTGGGGCGATGGGATTGAGCTTGGCGAACCCCACGCATCATGTCACCTTTGCGGGAACCCAGGCAACGCACACAGGATACCGGCAACAGCCAGGCAAGGCATCATGACCCTCATGAATCTCCAAAAACGCATCCTTATCCTACTCTCCCTGACATGCCATGCTGCCGCGGAAATGAACGCGACAAACCCTGCCGGGGAATGGAACCACATGAAACTGGCAGGCACGGGAAAGCGCGTTTCCGTCACGCTGAATGGAAAACATGTCAACGAGGCCGCGTTCACACATCCCCGGTTGAGACAGAAGCCCTGGCAGGGATTCATCGGTTTCCAGGACCATGGTCTCCCGTTTTCATGGCGCAACATCCGCATGCGATCCCTCGTAACTTCAAGCCAACCCTGACACGATGAACCTACACCTGCAGCTTACAGTCGTCATTGCCACCCTCCTTGGAGTTAGCCATACCCCAAATGCCCTTGCCGCGCAGCGGCCCAACATCCTCTTCATCCTCGCCGATGACCTCGGCTGGGCGGACCTTGCCTCCTACGGCTCGGATCTCCACGAGACACCCCACCTGGACAGGTTGGCCGGGGAAGGCATGCGCTTCACCGATGCCTACGCCGCAAGCCCGGTCTGCACCCCCACGCGCGTCTCGATCCTGACGGGCAAGCACCCGGCCCGGCTTCACATGACCATCTGGCGTGAGGCGGCCCTGGAACGCGGAAACCGACGGCTCCTGGAGCCTCGCTGCCTGGATTCCCTCGACGTGGAGGAGAACACCGTTGCCGAGCACCTCAGGAGTGCCGGCTACTACAACATGCACCTGGGCAAGTGGCATGTAGGACGGGCGGAAGCGTATCCACAGGCACATGGCTTTCACCGCAACATCGGGGGCACCCTGTGGGGAGCCCCGCAGACCTTCTGGCATCCCTTCAACGGGGATGCTTATTTCCGCGACTGGCGCTACGTGCCGGACCTTGAACCCACCGGCCCGGGGGATTACCTGACGGATGTGCTTACCGACAAGGCCCTGGCACTCATGGAGGAACAGGTGGCGGCCCGACGACCGTTTTTCATCAATCTCTGGTATCACACCGTGCACACCCCGATCGAGGGCAAGCCGGAGCTGGTCGAGCGCTATCGCAAGCGGATCCAACCCGACTCCATACGCAAGAACCCGCATTACGCCGCCATGGTGCATAGCATGGACGCAAACGTGGGACGGTTACTGGCACGGATCGATGCGCTTGGCATTCGGGAAAACACCCTGGTGGTCTTTGCCTCCGACAACGGCGGTTTCAACAAGGCCTGCAAGCTGAACAAGGAACTACCAGTCGCCAACAACACGCCCCTGCGAAGTGGCAAGGGTTCCTGTTACGAGGGCGGCCTGCGGGTACCAATGATCTTCCGCGGACCCGGGGTGAGCCGGGGCACCTGCAGCACCCCGGTCATTTCATGTGACCTCTTCCCAACCTTCCTGGAGGCGGCACAGGTCGACTTCCCGCCGACCGACGCCCTGGATGGCCGTTCGCTGATGCCCTTGCTCAAGGATCCCTCGAGCGAACTGGGACGCAGGTCCCTCTTTTTTCATTACCCACATTATTACCCTACAACCAGCCCGGTCAGCGCCATGCGACAGGGATCCTGGAAATTGCTGGAGTATTACGAGGACCGAAGGATCGAGCTTTACGACCTCAGCCGTGATCTCGGTGAACAAAGCAACCAGGCGAGCGAGCGTCCCGCACTTGCCCGCCAATTGAAAGAGGAACTTCACCATTGGCGCACGCAGGTTGCCGCCCTTGAACCGGCGTCCAACCCCGGGCATCCATCCAGCATCAAGGAAGGAAAATGAAACCAAACGCACCCAGGCCATTTCCACACCAGGCCATGCATGCCCTTTACCGCGCGGCGATCATCCTGGCTGCCTTGCTGGGGTCCTTGCCTTCAATCGCACAGACTTCCCAGCAAGGACTGGAACCGCGAAACGAGGGACGAAATTCCAGGCCTCCAGTGAAACGGCCCCGGCCGCTCCCGGACGGGGTACAGGCCGCACGCGACATCGAGTATGCGAAGGCTGACGGCATTTCCCTGAAGCTCGACCTCTATACCCCGGAAAAACAGCATCCCCAGCCACGTCCCCTGGTTGTCTGGGTGCATGGAGGGGGCTGGCGGGCCGGCAACAAGCAACACTGCCCGGCCCTGCGCCTGGTGCAGCGCGGCTACGTGGTGGCCAGCATCCAGTACAGGCTCAGCCACCAGGCCATCTTTCCCGCCCAGATTCACGACTGCAAGGCAGCCATACGCTGGCTGCGTGCCCATGCCGGGACCTATGCCATTGACCCGGGACGCATCGGCGTATGGGGCTCCTCCGCCGGGGGGCACCTGGTGGCACTGCTTGGGACCTCGGGCGGTGTGAGTGACCTGAGCGAGCCGGCACTGGGGCATGCCGAGCAATCCAGCAGGGTCCAGGCGGTCTGCGATTTTTATGGACCCACCGACCTGCTCCAGATGGATGCACACGCCCCGGAAGGAGCACGGATCATCCACAATGCTCCCGACTCTCCCGAGGCCCTCCTGGTCGGGGGGCCCATCCAGGAATATCCGCAACGAGTGGCACGCCTGAACCCCATCACCTACGTTACCCCGGACGATCCACCCTTCCTGATCCTGCACGGGGACCGGGATGCAACCGTGCCCATGCACCAGAGCCAGCTGCTGGCCGAGGCCTTGAAAAAAGCGGGAGTCCAGCATCAATTCCATGTCATCCATGGCGCCGGCCATGGTTTCAGAAAAAACCCGGAAGTCCAGACGCATGTGGATACCTTCCTTGACGCCATCCTGAAGCCATCACCGCAGGCATCAAACGGCGAAGAATGAAATACCCATGCCTTCAAGTCCGCAGGCTGGCGTGACTCCGGGAATGGAAATACTGGGAACAGGCTGATACCCGTATTCCCTCTCGAGAAACGAAGGAACAAGCACACATGCAGGGACGGCCCAATTCCGGGGACCGGCTTGGGCCTCATGGCCTCAGACCTCGTCCACTTGACCGGTGCTGCCACCGAATTCCTGCGTCTCCACACCAAAACGCTGCAACATGGTGACGAAGAGGTTGGAAAGCGGAACATCCTCATGGACAATCTGCCTCTGCCACGGTTCCTTACCACCGTCCCATGGTCCGCCGGCAGGATCCAGGGCCCCATGGTTGAGGTAGCGCCCATGGGTGAATCCCATACTTTTTCCACCACTCAATATCAGGGGATAATTCCGTGAAAGATGGAAGGCACTGGAAGCGGAACCCAGCAAGAGCAGGGTATTGTCGAGCATGTTCCCCTCCCCGGCAGGCTCAGGGGTCTCCCGCAGCTTCATCGCAAAACGTCCGTAGAGCTCGTTGAGGAAACGGCAGTAAGTCCCGAAATTTTTCCACCCCCCCGGGTTCTTGGTATCGTGGGACAACTGATGCGACAGGTTGAGGCCAACCGCCCGGGCCAGGTGATCGCTCCTTCCCACCCCGTTTTCCCTGCCTATCTGGTACGTGGCCACGCGCGTGGAGTCAGTCTTGAATGCCAGGTAGATCAAGTCGAACATCGTCTCGAGATAGAGACGCGGCTCGTCGGTCGTCAGGTTCAGGTTCAGGTGATCCGCATTGACACTTGGAAGAGGGGTGTGGATCCAGCGTTTGGCCTTTTCCACCTTGAGTTCTGCCTCGCGCACCGATTCCAGATACTCATCCAGGTTTTGCTGGTCCTGGGAGGAAAGGCGCTGCCGCAGTGAGCGCGCATCAGCCAACAGGTCATCCAGCGCACTTTGACTGAGGGCGAGCCGGCGAGCGGCATCGCCGTCACTCTTGACGAAGAGCATGTCAAAAACACGTTTCGGCCGGTGCTCGGCGGGGATCGCGCGCCCTGTTCGACTGAAGGACAGCGTGTGGGCACCGCGAGGCGTGCCCGTGCCACCATCGGTGGACATCACCAGGGATGCAAAGCGGGTCTGGTCCCCCATGTGCCCGGCCAGTACCTGGTCCATGGAGATCGAATTCTTATAGGGACCATCCGAGCCGGTGGCCGCCCCGGTAAGGAACTGGTCGGCATTGGAATGGCCGTGGGTACTGCGCACGGCCGGGTGAGAAAAACCAGACAGGACGGTCAAGTCCTTCCGAAGGGGCTCCAGGGGCTCCATGCACTTGGTAAAAGTGAAGTCCTCGCC
>JAAZXX010000322.1 GCA_014239995.1 Verrucomicrobiia bacterium | reverse complement strand
GGGGGTTCTGGATGGCCATCAGCTTGGGCGCCTGCTCCCCTGCCGTGATGTGCAGAAAGGTGATCACCGAGAAACCAAATAAAAACGCAAGGGTATGCTGCACTTTTACCGATTGGATATCGAGTGCGAGCATCGCGGGCTCCAATAATGCAGCAAAGACAGGTTCCCCCACCCAGCCAAGTGCAAGGCTGGCAAGGGTGATACCCAGCTGGCAGGCACTCAGGGATGAATCTAGGTTATCCAGTACACGGCTGGCCATGCGCGCCTGTGGATTTCCATCCTGGATCAGTGGTTTCAACTGGGAATTCCTGATTTTCACCAAGGCAAACTCAGCAGCAACAAAAAAGCCGTTCAGAAGCACCAGAAAAACCACGAAGCTCACCTGCAAAAGGAACCATACGGCCTGAAAATGTTCCATGATGTCAGATGTTGACCTCACCAAAGACCGTTTTGAGGATATCCCGGATGTTGATCCAACCGATCTCCTTGCGCTGCGCATTGGTCACAAGTCCGACACGCTGCCCGGCTTTCTGCATCTTGCGCAATGCCTCATCAACAGCCATTGAGGATGGAAGATGCATCACACCAGTCAGGTGTTCCCGCACTCGCTCCCCGCGTCGGTTTTCCCAGTCAAACAAGAGTGGTTTGAGATTGAGCGCTCCTAAAAAGACCTTGGATCCTTTTCTTTGGTCGAACACGGGCATTCTTAGAATATTGTTGGACCGGGCCTGCATGATCGCATCCTCGATGCTGACGTCGGCACCAATGGAGACAACCTTGTGAAGAGGCACCATCACCTGGGTCAAGGTCCGATGCTGAAGGTCCATCACCCGATCAATCATGGATCGTTCCTCCGTACTCAGGTTCTGTCCAGAGGACTGCATCACCCGGCGCATGCCCTCACGGTCCGAGAACATCTGGCCAGTGAGCACCTCACCACCTCCGAGTTTGAGTAGCAGGTCCGCAATCCCGGAGACCACAAAAACCACCGGGCTAAGCATCCAGTGGAACAAACGGTAAGGCCGAACAGACACAATCGTGAGACCATCCGGGTAGTTTCGGTAAAGCATCTTGGGTAGAAAATCGCAGAAGGTGTAAATCACCAGTAGTAAGCCAACCAGGAGCATCGCCGAGAGCCAGGGATGCCCTGGAAGCATTCTCCGCAAGGCAACAATCAAGGGGGCAACAATCAGGAAATTGGCAAGGGTATTGCCCACGAGAATGGTCCACAGGAAGTGCTCGGCTTCCTCCATGTAACCCAGGAGGGCTCGGGCATGCTTGTTGCCTTGCCTGGCTTGGCGTCGAACGCGCAATTTGTTCAAGGCCAGCATACCGGCTTCCATGCCGGAAAACAGGAATGACAGCGTCAATCCAACAACAAAGGCAAGCAAAAGCAGGGCATTGGTCATGTGGCTTCTTCCTCCTTCGTCGGTGCCTGGAAAGGAGGCACCCTGTGCACGAGCAGTTCCTTGACACGTCGATCACCAACAACCTTTGAAGTCAGTTTCAGTCCTGCAACCACAATGGTCTCCTCACCATCTGGAACATAGCCAAGGTGCATGGTAAAAAGCCCTCCCATCGTGTCCACCTCGACAACCTCTCCTAGTGCAGGATAATACTCCAGAAAATCCTCAATCTCCATCAATCCATTCACCCTCCATTTACCAGGATCAAGGGTTTCTATCTCGAAGACTTCTGGTTCATCCTCATTACGAATGGGCCCGAGGATTTCCTCCAGAATATCTTCCATGGTAACAACCCCGGCCGTTCCCCCAAATTCGTCCACCACGACAGCCATACCGCGTCGCTGCCGCTGAAGACTTTTGAAGAGTTCCAGAAGGTTCATGGATTCAGGCACCAGGGAAGGCAGCTCCGTGAACTCAAAAAAATCACCCTCGGGATTCAATAGAAGGAATCGCGTGTCAAGCAACCCAACAATCTGATCTGGAGTTTCACTGTACAGAGGAAGACGTCGGTGACGGTGCTTGCGGGCAGCGGCGGCCATGGCATCCACTGGCGTATCAAAGGGCAAGCACACTAATTGACTTCGAGGAGTCATGACATCGGTCGCACTTTTCTGGTCGAGGGCTATGATTTCAAGGATAATTTCCTTTTCATCCTCATCGAGCGTGCCCTGCTGGAAACCCATTTCAAGCAGTTCCTGATAATCAGAATCAGTGGTAACGGCGTTGCCGCGCAGGGATTCGGGGGTGAACTTCTTGACCACAGAGGCATTCAACTTGTTGGCAAGAAGGTGCAATGGATACGTCATGGGCTGAAGCATGGCCAGTGGACGTACCACGCGCATGGCCCACTTCTGGGGCAATCTCACCGCCAGTGCCTTGGGAACCACCTCGCAACCGACGAGAATCAATACAGCAAGAATCGGCAAGGTTGTCACCGGCTCCCAGATCCCCTTGAGGACCAGCCAAAGCCCCGTGGCCCAGATCGCCGAGTTGAAAAACATGTTGCCGAAAACAATAGTGGCCAACAGCTCATAAGGCTTTTTGAGCATGCGACTGATCCAGGCTGCCTGGGAGGGAAACCTTACCGAGAGATGTTCGATCTCCAGCTTGCCCAGTGAGAAAAGGGGCGACTCGGCCAGGGCAAAAAGAAAACTCATCACGGAGGAAAAGGCAATGAGTAGGATAGCTATTCCCGGTGTCAGCACTTGAGCATGGTATTGTGGATTGATACAAGCCGACCGTGCCGGGGCTCAGAGGATTTTGTTGGCATCTCCCTTTTCATGGCGGATGACCTTCTTTTTGACGGACTCGACCTGGGCGGTCAGCTGATAAACGGTTTCGTATAAATCCGAGCGGACACCCGGATCCGAGAGTTTTGCTATCGCAGGCTGAAGAGTCATCATCGCATGGGCAATACGATGACAAGCGTCTTTGATGGTCGCAATAGCTTGGGCTTGCTCTTCTGTGGCGTCTTGCATGAGGATGCGAATGTTTGCTTAGCGACTTTCGCCCTTTTGCTTACAACTGCCATGTCGTTTCATGGACTCACAATTGGCACTGATACGCAGGTTTTGAGATCGCAATTCAAAACCCAATTTCTGTGTAATTTCATCCTCCAGCTTATCGATTTTCTTGCTCTCAAATTCCACAATACGATCGCAGTCCTCACAAATGATATGGTGGTGATTTGGATGTTCCGCATAGTTCGGGTCATAAAACTTGTGATCCTTACCAAAATCCATTTCATGCACGAGACCACTCTCGGTCAAGAGCGGTAGCGTACGATAAACTGTCGCCCGTGAAATCGAGGAATCCTTGGCACGCGACCATTCCAAAAGCTGTTCTGCAGTAAAATGTTCCTCAGTGCTGAAGACCGTGTCAATGATGCTCATGCGTTGGGCCGTGAGCCGAAGTCCCTTTGCGTCAATAAACGCAAGGAATTTCTCTTTGGCCTTTTTTCCTGTCTTTGATGTCACCGACTCCATTATACGACCCTCTATTTGGACGTCAATCGGCGATTCTACCCGCAGGAAGGGCACTCTCGACTTTAAAAAATCGGAGCTCAGTAAATTCAACGAACGGACTAAACAGGCAGCAACAACTTTTACGATAACGTTAAAGCCCGAAGTTAAGCCAATAAAAACACCATTTCCATGGAAATCAGTTGACTTTAAGGGGGATTACCCCTTATAAGTAATCTCATTAGATAACTCTAAAGGAATATCAGTTCTACCTCGTCCGGTGGCAGCCTGCTGTCACCGGGCTTTTTTGTGGAAAGACAGGGAGAACCATTTAAGGAGGCATGGCAACACGCAAAGGCCTGCCAGCATGCAAGTGCCTACTCCGATGGACATCACGTATCCCAAACTCGCGATGCCTTGATGTCGAGCGAACATCAAACTCCCAAAACCCGCCATGGTCGTGAGTGCAGAGATCAATACAGCCTTGCCGGTGCTGTTAAAGACGACATCGGCAAACGACTCCTCATGGTAACGGTTTAAAACGTGGATACCGTTGGTCACGCCAATCCCGATCACGAGGGGAAGGGTCATGATGTTGGCCGGGTTGAAAGGAATTTGCAGGAAACCCATGCAACCCAGGAGCCAAAAACTGCCTACTCCCACCGGTAAGAGTGCAAGGCCCAGTGTCAGAAATGAGCGAAAATGCAACAGAAGGATCAAAACAATGGCCACCAGGGCATAAACAGCAGCCTCCTGATAACTCAACTTCAGCAGTTCAGTGTATTCATAGAGCTGAACTGGAGTTCCCGTAATCACCGGATCATTGTCATCATCGGGATCAAGAGAGCGGAGATCCCTCAGGAAGGATTCCTGATGCACGCGCTCCCACACGTTGCTTCTGGGGTAGACCTGCAAGAGAAGACGTCCATCTCTGCCGACAAACCGGCTCTTGAGAGCTTGAGGTAGGTCAGAAAAATAGAGGCCCGACTGCGTTTCCTGAATCTGAAGGGCTTCAATCCATCCATGTATTTGACTGTAAAGTGCCGATTGAAGCGCGCTAAGGCGTTCCTGAAGACGCTCCTCAGGGATGCCCTGCATACCTTTTCGAAGTTGTAGCAGCGTTTTCTCCAATGCTTCCATTTCAGTTTTCAGGCTCCCTCCTACTCTGGCATCCATGGACCGAATTGCCAGAGCCGCATAGCTCGACATGAAAACAAGTGACTGACGAAGAGCATTAACGTCCACCGGCCCTGTGTCCGGCTTTGAAAGCTGTATCTTGTCTGCGCGATGGCGTATCGATTCGATCCAGCGTATTTTCTCCTCTGAGGGCGCATTCAGGTAAGCAGCCATGGATTCCACGCTTGCGACAGACGGTAAACGCTCGAGCTCCGACTCGAGTGCCAGAGCCTCCTCAATGGACTCTGCGATCACGGCTCCGAACAACAGGGATTTTTCTCCCTGTTGGATCAACTTGTGCTCATAATTGACAGCCTCCAGACCATGCGTCTGGAGATTGAGCAAGTTATAGTCAAACTGGACCTTCGGAATCTGTGTCAGAGCGAGAGCGCATCCTGCCAGAGCCATCCCAATCACAAGACGAGGCCTTTCCAACCAAGCAGACTGCATGCGGGCAAGGCCCAGTTGATCATCTTGTATGCT
>JAAZXX010000321.1 GCA_014239995.1 Verrucomicrobiia bacterium | reverse complement strand
GACAGGCAATTTCAAAATGGGTCCGGCCCTTGGCAAGGAATGCGTTCTCAAGTCGACGTTTCGTGGCGATCTCCCTTTGAGATTTAACGTGGTTCAAAACACCCGTGATATTTGGGTTCGCCTGATAACGCTCCGTTATTTGCTCCAATATGGCGTCTCCCCCGGGTGTTGCCGTTTGTGCGATGGAGAGAAGCAACTGAGTGACCACCTGCAAATCTGAATCATCGACAAGCGATAATACAGCCTTGGTGACATGTATGTTGCCTGAGGTCAATTGAGGTTCAAGCATGCGTACTGCCGCCGCGCGCAGGCGCTCATCCTCATCTCCTAGTTTTTCAAGAAGCAACGACTCGTTGTAAACCCCCAATCCATCAAGTGTCCATAATGCATGAAGCCGGCCAAGCGGGTTTTTGCTTTGCTTTGCAACGGATACAAGTTCAGGCGCAACCGAAGGATCACCCCGCACAACCAGCAGTTTCTGCGCTGTATCCCGCCACCATCCGTTGGGGTGAGACAAATGGGATACCAACTCACGACTCGGCGCATGGATTAACTTGGGACGTGGGCCTCGCTCGGTCGTTTCATGGACCAGACGATAAATCCTGCCTCTGCCAATATTTTTATCCAGGCCATAATTCTCGACGACACCTCGTAGATAGGAACCAGGCCTTACCCAGCTTCCTTCCTGAATGATCCCTCGATACATGTCTGTAATATATAGACAACCGTCGGGACCGGTTGAGGCATGAACCGGGCGAAAATTTGCATCTTTCGAACGTAGAAATTCTGTTCCCGGTGTCGCGTTCTTAACGATCAATTTACCATCCTCATAAACCACTTTAGCCCTTCGCACCAGACGTCCCACGGGTTCTGGAATGATATAATCTCCGTAGAAATCCGATGGAAGCCGGTCCCCTCGATAGATATGTTGGCCGGCGCAACCGGTAAATCGATTCAAGGTTAATGTGTCCTGACGAAAACGACCTCGACCTCCCTGCACATCAGGGATCTGCACAAGCGGGAATACTTCACGAAACCCGGGGGCCTGTTCCCCTGAAAGTGTCAACTTCCCATAAACCATGGGAATCTGAAAATGCATGGCAGGGTTTTCACCACCTGCCGTGCAGTAAAAATTTCGCCCCACATCATCATGCGTCACTCCCCATTGTCCGGATCCACCGGGGATTTTTTCAGCTTCAATGTGATCCCCGACCCACCGATAACGTCGATCGGTATAGGTCACATACATCCAGTTATCCACGTTCCACTCAAGCCCACTGGGTTGATGTTCCAGGTTTCCACCTCGTGGACCGCCCTGGTAAACCAGTTTCTTCTCATCCGCGACCCCGTCGCCATCGGTATCCCTGTAGGAGTGAAGATCAAAGGTATCTGTTTCACGAATGATCACTCGATCATCCAATGGTTGAATCATGCGGGGTAATTTGAGTCCATCGACAAACACGGACCGCTTGTCCATGCGCCCGTCGTGATTCGTATCTTCCAGCAAGACCACACGACAAACGGGCTCATGCTGGTTCTTGCCGTCGATTTCCTGCATGTAAGTATTCAACTCGGCGACATACAGTTTGCCATCCCCGTCCCAGGCCATGGTTGCAGGCTCCTCGACCATGGGCTCGGCAGCGACCAATTCCAATCGATAACCCGGTGCGACTTCAATCATCGCCATGCTCTCCTCAGGGGTGTAGGTACGGGCATGTCTTTGATAACGTTCCGGGTCGAATGGTTCAGCAATGCTCTTGCCGGTGAAACCGTTCGACAGCAAGGCGAACAAAACCAGAAACGGTAACGAGGATTTAAAAAGGAAAAGATGCATACATTTCATGGGCCGACAAAAGCATCTTTCAACAACAAATCAGCTGTCAACTTCAAAACCTTGTTTGATGCATCATGGAGCCCAATTGAACTGATTGATCTGGAACGGTAGATGTCGTATTCAAAGGTACGATTCCGCACCCTTCCTTATCACCACTCATCCAACAGCCCAGCTGAATGATCCCTGGAACAAAGGATGCCATCATGGGGAAGTGAGTCTGCTTCCATGGCAACGTGCACACACGTAAGGAGGAAGTGGTGACGTACGACCCCAGAAAGTCAACGGCCGACAAGGTTCATGAAAAGTAGAACGTTAATTTCCCTCCATGCGCTCTTTCCACGCAGGATATTCGCTTTCAATCAATGGTTGTGGCCAGGTTCCGTACCAGGCATAACCGTTGCGTCGTTCATATCCTATCTCAGCTAAATGATCCCTTGGTATGCCGTCTCTATCTACAAACATGGGTTGAAGTGTTTGCAGGGAATAGAAACGTGCCCATAGAGGCTGGGCGTTCCTTTCTCTGACGATGATCCTGTCGCGTCCTTTAGGTGTTTTTGGAGCATCAATCATGACCAATTGAATATCGTTTAACTTCGCCGCTTGAAACCATTCAACAGCCGATTCAATGGCGCTAATTATTTCCGGTGATGGTGCATTGATCCGCATCAACAGACGGGTTATGCCAACGGATTCGGATCCGCTCAAGGATACCAGCTCATAGCTCCGAGCCGATCGTGGACGGAAATCGTTTGCGTCGTGCTGAGCACACCATGCAGTGCGTTTGCCATTCAACCGGATCTGGCACCTCAGAATACAGGCAATTCCCTTGTCAAACGCATTCCTTGCCAATGACTGGATTTCCTCAGTGACAAGCACTTCAGGTTTTTCGGAATATAACTCACGTAAAAATTCCAGTATTCGAACCATCGCATTGTCGTTGAAAGTAATATGCCGGTGGTAACCTTTGCCAGGTGGGTGGAATTGCGGCCAGCCACCATTGGGATATTGGCCTTCGAGAACATAACTCAAGCCACGGTTGAAGGCTTCTTGAAACAAAGGTTTCCTTGTCGCGTTGAAGACACGGGCAAGAAAACGTAGTTCGTCCATGGTTGCGCCGTTGTCATATGTGGGTCTCAGGTGCTTTCGATCACCCTCAAAAGACTGATCGGTGGTGGAAACGTTCTTGGGCCAGCCCCCAAGTTCTGATTGAAAGGAAAGTATGTTCCTTGCAACTGATTTGGCCTCTTCTGTGGCAAACCAGGCATCATCTTTTTTTAGAAAATCTTTTGCTGTCCCCGCACAAACATGGGGCAGTGCCAAGTTGATTGTGATGGTTGTGAGTAGCAGTAAACGCATCATGACCTTCATCTTCTAGTTGTTTTTCGATTCCTGCTTTAACCGCCTTACCGATAGTGATGCCCGATGGCATACCCATCCTTGAATCACTTTTTGTAGTCCTCGGAGGTGTTTGGGATTCATGGTGCAGTATGATGCCGGTTGTCGACTTTCTGGCTCAAGGTGAGTGAGAATGTTCAAGTACAATATCATGGTGGAATGTTCGTGCAAGATGCTTCCTGCGATCACGGATGCCTTTTGCACGTAGCCGCAGGAATGACTGCGTGGAATCTACATCCGATTTCAGCGTAGAACATGCGTCTCCAGGGAAATGGCCACTACTTCCTGCCACTCAGGCGAGGATCTTAGATGCCGAGTCCGTATGAGAGGCTTCTCAGGTGGATGGTACTGTGTTTTACTTTTCAGTTGGCACTTCAGTTTGTTCTGTGAGCTCCAGGGCCTGGTCAATCAACTTGTCGACCTCCTGGAATTTATTTTCCTCAATCAGCCGTCCGATCTGCTGCATTATCCTCTGCAACCGTTGCATCTTTTCCTGTATTTTCTGAGCTCCTTGTTGTACTCGCTGAATACGGGAGGCAAGCCTGGGTGACATTCCTTGCGGTTTTTGTCCTTGTCGATGGACTGCTTGTGGTCGTTGCCCAGGATGCTGCAGTTGCTGTTTCGCGGTGGCGTAACGTTTGCGCATGAAGGTCTTCATTGACTCGACAATGTCATCGTAGTTTTTGTCCCCAGGAACCGTCGCTCGCCGATGAGGAAATGGATCTGCCTGCAGATCAGCTTTTAAAAGGTCATATTTTTCGTCGATGAGATTGCAGAGCCGACTCGGTTCGAAGTGTTCTTCCAGGACGACGGCTGCGATGGCTCGGTAACGCGCAAGTAAGGATGGATCCGCAATGATGCGATCCAAGAGTGGATTGGTGCGTCCAGCTGGAACGGGCCACGCCGCGTTCCAGTCATCAAGTACGTGGATATGACCGAATGCGATTTCGCAGAAGCCCACGTCAAGGTCCCATGGTAGGTAATGCCATTGATTTAATTGCGTATCGTGAAAGAGATAGAAGTTGTGCGGTCCCCAGCCCGTGAGTTGATCAAATGCACCTGACAAGAGCATCACTGATGTCACGCGAAAGAATGCGTCCACCTCCATGTTGGAGTCCAGTACCGAGGCAAAGTCGAGGTGGGGTGTTTGGTTGATCCGACTGATAAAACCTACCAGCTGTTCTCTGTTTTTCGCTGCCTTGTTTTTTGCCTCAAAGGTTTTCTCGTAGTGTTTGGGATCGTCACTCAAAAATCGCAAGTCGCCACCCGGGCCACCCAGGTCGTTCTTCCAAAGGCCGCCCTTGGAGTCAGGAAAATGCTGATCCAAAAATGACTCATCAATACGTTCCACGTTCACGTAGACGCCTTGGTATTGATCGTTCACATAGACTTTTGCATAGTTGCATCGATGCGTCTTGATACCTTCCGCTCGCAGGATTTCCGTGATAATGGGTTCACTGAACAGGCTGCCGAACTGCACACCGTTATCGAATGAAACGCGTCGAAGTCCCATGAACCTTTGTTTTTCATCGTATTTGTCAAACCGAACCAAATAACTCCGTTTGTGCTTTTGACGTGGATTCGACGAACTGTTGCCCTTGAAGCGAACGGCCACCTTTGCCACCGTCGTGTCACGCCATCGAAAGGTAGCTGGTACGTAGACGCACTCCGGTAGTGCTTCCATCATGCGGCGTTGGTTTTCCGGAGAGATTTGCAGATGCACCGACTGAACATGTTCCGCCTGGTAGAATGCTCGTTGCGCCTGACTCGTGTTGTCCTCTACCGCTTGAGGAATCGCCCATAGCACCTGGTGCCCCATACTCGCGAGAAGGCAGGCTAACATGATTACGGGTGTTGGTTTCATG
>JAAZXX010000320.1 GCA_014239995.1 Verrucomicrobiia bacterium | reverse complement strand
TTCCAGTCCCCGGTTCAGCACTTCCTTGGCAAGCCCATAACCTCGAAGCACCTCCTCTTGAATCTCCCGATCTTTTCTCTGAGTCTGGTTTTTTTTCTGCACATCAGGTTTCCTCCAAACGGATGCAAGGTTCTGTCGCATGGTCTGGACCATGCCAGCAAGCGTTTTTGGCTTGAGAGTATTTACATCTCCAAAAACCCTCTGTATGTCCTCAAGGCGATAAACCTCAGCCATACTGTGCGTCGTGGTGAAAGCATTAGCCAACAACACCTGATCCAACTCACCTATGGGCAGGGCTCGCAGCCGCTTGATCCATTGACTTAACTCGCTCAGGTTACGTACCTGACTGGATCGGGTGAGCGGGATCCCCTCTGCACGACGATTGTAGCCATATACATACATGTAGGGGTTTCTACGATTCATCGCAGCGTTCGGATCATGGTTATGGGTCCATGTTCGAATGAATTCATTGGCGAGATCCAAAGCCTCCTCGGGATGTGTACCGGCAAGCTTTTCGATGTATGGGAAGGCCCTGTCCTCTTCATTCACCTTGAGGAAAAGTTGAGCTGAGATCATGGTGAACCTCGGACGAAGCCCGGCATCTATCAGAGCAATCCAATCCATGCCGGGGTGGATGTCCAGCAATTCACCCGTTGGAATGGGCTGGGGTTGATTGCCTCCCTGAGCGTTATTGCGGTCGTTGCTGTAAAAAATATTGCCATAGGAGTCGAACTTCATGCTGGGGCCACGCGACGTGCTGTTGTCTTTCAGCCTGGAATAATCCGCTTCGCGAAGCCAGTTCAGGGCCAGTAAATTGAGGGTGCTTTGCAAATCCTCATCAGGTTCAGCAGATTGCTCGAGGAGGGACTTGGCAGCCCGATCCTGAAGGCGCATTTTTTTTAGACGAAATTCAAAACTGCGATTTCCCCTGTTTTTTGAATTCAAGGCCCCGATAGTGGTCAGAATCTCAAGTCCACGCAGGGGGTGGTCGGTAAAACTTTTGTTCAGCCAGTCGGCGCCAAATGACTTATCTACTTGAGTTACCAGTTCAAGCGCCCGCTCCAGGGCTTCTTCTTTTTCGAGTGGCTCAGTTCCTTCATCGGAGAGCACTAACTGAGTGACCTTCCAGGCCTGTTCCAGATCCTCTTTATTTTTATCCCTGGCATGCAATGCCATGAAATAACGTGCAAGAAGATTGAGGGATTTTTGATCCCTGTTTTTTGCCGCTTCTTCAGGCGTGGGAAGGAATTCTCCTGCCTCGATCTGTCTTCCGGCGGAAGCAAGCAAGAGAGCTGCGGCATGACGTTTTTCAGGGTCGCTTCCTCCAAGCTTTAGAGTCCCGGATTTTACCTGCGTGATAAAAACATGAAGCAGGTTACCTTTGTTAAGTGCCTCCCTGAAGAGATTTCCAAGGACAGTAAGATGATCTTTTTCAAGCTGCACCGGGCAGGCATCAGCCAGACCTATGATGTCTTGCGGATAGAGCACCTGCTTTTCCGCAAAATTCGGGGGTGGATTGGGACGTGGAGGCATCCCAGGAGCAGGAGGCGAGGGAATCATTCGCGGTGGACGCTGCAAACCGTTCAACAGATGGGTATACACCTGGGCTCTCTGCCCTTCCTCAAACAGCATGAGGTAGGCACCCACTGCGGGCCAGTTGCCAAGAGTCACATGGGACTTGAAGTCCTGCACTTCTTTTTCGACCCTTTGAATAATTTGCGTATTATCCCGCTGCGTTTTCTCAAGCTCGCTCAAAACGGGCTCTTCAGGCTTCTCCTCGGCCTCGGGTGTGGCCTTTTCTGGTGATCCCACAGCCAAACGCGGAGCACTTTCTTTCTTTAATTTGGCATCGGCAATGGCCTTGAGTATCGTGGACTGACGTCGGTCAAAGGTCAGTTTCATGAACACCTGCAGTCTTTGTTGCACCAACGTAATACCTAGAGGTGGCGGAGCAGAAGGTCCGGACGAAGGCATCGTGGGCGGCGTCACCATATCCGGCATGGGAGGAGCCAGATCTTGCCGTGATGTCATGCCCGATTTCAGGACAGTCGCGGGAACGAGCTAGCGAACCACAGGAGCCTGGCCCAGAACCAACCCCTGAGTCAGCAACCAAACAGCTATAAGGAAAAAACAACGCGGACTATTCATACCTTCCATTATCAATCGAAATAGACGAGAATCATGTCACCTCTGAAACCCTACTTGAAGACAAAAACCCCCAAACCGAATCGATGCAACCATGATTCTGGCCTGGAGGAATTCCAACGGGATGTGCTGTTAAGAACCCTGACCGTCCGGCGGGGCCCCGAGGCTGGCACCTCGTGAGTCTTCAGGTTTTTTGCCCATTTTTGACCTGCCCTGTGAGCCACGACCGCGGCCACTTCCACAACCCTGTCATTGGCTCGGCAGAGGTAAACCCTGCAACTCTCCAAGATCCATTCTCGCCAATCGAATTGCGGACTCGAGGTCCTCCTGGTGCATTTTGGAACTTGCGCAGCCTCCCTCCTTCGGGTTCTTTTCGGCAAGCAAACGATAATTCTGACGCGCCGATTCGATCTCTGGCTTCCACTTTTCCTCCGGCAACCCTTCAAGCCGCATAAGCCAGGTCATGTAATACTGCGACCCGGCAAGGGCACGTCTTGTTTCAAGGGCAATTTTTGAATCTGTGGCTGGGGAATCCATCAGTTCGTCCATCAGAATCTGAAGATCACGACGGGCTTCCGGCAGTTGGCTGAAACGCATTTGGGCCTTGGCTTTCTCAAGACGCACCTGCTGACTCAAGGATTTTTCCTGTTCAGGCAATTTGAACAATGCCTGGTCATACAGGCCAATGGCTTTTTCCCAATCGGATTTCGCGATGTAATGGTCAGCAGCCTGCAGCATGAGGGAAACGTCATCCCGCTTCAAACGGTCCTGGCCGGGACCATAGTGGTAGGCAAGCAGTAACACCGGCAAAAGCAGCCATAAAGTCAGAATAACTTTTTTCATACGTTCCAGAATCAGTGGATAATAACACCGACAAGCATTCAGGCAAGCGGATTATTCACGCCCAGGTCAGACACTCCATCCAGCTGTGCATCATCAATGGACTGCGATCCGGCGATAAGGTTTTGCTTTCACGATTTTCAAGTCAGTCTACTTGCCCTTTGAGAGCCACCTGCACACCCGGCCTCCACCTGAAGTCACTCAAGGCAAGCAGACAGGGAATGAAAGCGAGTAAAAAACCTCCTCCCACACAACAGATGAGTGCGTATTCCCGTCTGCCTAGTCGCTCAAGTCGATTCCCTGTCACGACAGCCGTCATGGAATCAAGGATGGCCGAGGACACATGTTTCTGGTTGCCGTCATGATAGGTGGCCTTGAGTCGTGCAGCCACCTGCCTGAGGGTTGAGGCGTCCTGTCGAGACTGATAGCCATTGATGAATTTTCCACTGCGGATGTCCCCCACTCCGATCACCAGAACATCAGAAACTGAAGGAGGCATTTTGGGTATACCAGTCGAGGGAATGGTATCACCGTCACTGATCAGCACAACCGTGGTGCTGTTAACTCTCCATGTTTTTGCAATTTTTGCAGTTTCCCTGAGTCCATCGAAGAGTTGGGTTCTTCCATTTTCAAAGGCCTGATGCAAGGGCAGATCATTCAGGATATTTTTTACCACGGCGACGTCTTTTGTGTTCACCACAACCGGTTTGGCTCCCGTGTAAAAGGCGACCACACTGAGACGAACGCTCTCCATGACCACACGTTTGAAAAACGATTCCATCAACTCAGCAGCACGTCGGCTTCTTGAAAGGTTCAATTCAGGACCGGCATCCTGCAGTTTCATGCTGGGAGAAACATCCAACAGCAGAATGACGTTGCGCATTTCTCCCTCGGAAACTTCTTCGGGTCGGAAAACTTTGGGATCCGATTGGAGCAGTGTCACCAAGCCCCAGCTCAAAGCCGTCAGGGCCAGGATCCGCATATAGGGAGTCAAATGTACCCACCAAAGGGGTCGACCCGTCGGGCCGAATGCAAGTACGGCAATACGTCGGCTTCTCTGCCAATGTAACATCTCAGTCACACTGGTGAGCGCCAGCACGAAAAAAGCTGTGAGTTCCGCAATCACTACCACGGTGTATAACGCAAACCAAAAAGGGAGGTTAATTTGAGCGCCATGAGTGCTAGCCCCGCATAGCAAAAAGGTGCAAAATGATCCATTGTTTCTGCGCTCGTCTTCTCGATCCTTGCCTCCTGCATCGCATCAATGCGGCGGAAAATCACATTCAAACCCTCTGGATCACCGGTCTCAAAAACCTCACCTCCGGTACGTCCCGCAATATTCACCACCTGGTCCGGAGCCGCCCCGGATCCAATGTGGATGCCGTAAAGGACAACCTCGGCATCACGAAGCTTGCGTGCCACCTTTTCCTCGTTCCCATTACCGAGGTCTGAGCTCATCCCATCGGATATCAGGATAATCATACGATCCCCCTCATCTCGATCGGCCATGACCTTCAGACATTCCTGCAAGGCCATCCCAATGCGCGTGCCCCCACCAAACCATCGGGGTAGCCGTTTTGGCCCGAAGAAAGGAGGTGCATAGCGTATCGCGGTCGTATCATCAGTCAATGGCACCCAATGAAGGAAATGCGATCCAAAGAAAGTCAGTCCAAAGGAATCACCCTCACGATAATCAATGAATTGATTGATGGACTTCATAGCCGCATCGTATCGGTCCCCATCACCGAAGGCGGCGGTCATACTCCCGGAAACATCCACACAAAACTGAATATTCGTAAGGCTGCGCTTGGACTGGGGTGCGGAAAGTTGCTGGGGTCCCGCAAGAAGGATAATGGCCAGAGCAAGCAACATGGGAGAAAGCGACTGGCCACATTGGATGGCAACGCCCCAGAAGCGGCCTCCTTTGATTCCGAAATGATCAAAAGGCATCACAACCCTCTTTCCAGATCTACGCCATTCCCAGGTCAGCAGCAGGAGAGGCACAACGAGAAACGAGAGATACCATGGGTGGGCAAAGGTCATGACACTTCATCCAGTTTCATTTCGTCGGGTGACAAGTACCGATATGGCGCCAGCAAGGAGTGGATGTCTGCATCCACACTGCCACCGGGCT
>JAAZXX010000031.1 GCA_014239995.1 Verrucomicrobiia bacterium | reverse complement strand
TACATGGGGCGTACCCTGTTTGCCATGGTCTCGATTGCCATCAGCCTCTTGATTTTGATGCTCATGACCAGGGCAGGCTCTGGCACCGGTGGCACAGACCTGTTTTATACCTTGGCGTATCTCGCCTTTGCCTATTGCAGCCTGACCGGTCTTTACACCACTTCGGACTGCATCAGTGAGGAAAAACGCGATGGCACACTTGGCTTGCTTTTCCTGACGGATTTACGGGGCTATGACGTCATCCTTGGAAAACTGGCCGCGACCTCGCTGAAATCCCTGAGTGGACTCCTTGCCATTCTGCCTGTCCTGGGAATTCCACTGCTGCTCGGCAGTGTCAGCGGAGCGGTCTTTGCTCGCATGATGCTTATCCTGGTGAATACCATGCTCCTTTCCCTGGCGGTTGGCATGTGCATGTCCGTCCTCAGTACCAAGGCTACCCGGGCTGCCTGCAAAACACTTGGCGTGATGATACTGCTTCTGGGTGCTGCACCCATCATATGGGTGTGCACAGGTTTGGTGCAGGGAAGCGAACCAGACAACTGGATCATCAAGCACTTTTTTTTTCACAGCGCCATTTACGGCCTGAATCAACTGAGCGATGCCACATACATGGCCAATGCATGGCCGTTTTGGAAGTCCGCCATCACCAACCATGCCCTTGTGTGGTTTTTCATGATCTCCGCCTCTCTTCTGATTAAAAAACGCTGGCAGGATCAACCTTCGCAAAGTGAGAAAGACAGGAACAGGAACAGGAAAAGTCTATTAGGTCGGGCTTCCGGATCATCCAAGGAAGGGCAAAAACGCGCTTTGCTGCTTGCCAAGAACCCCATCATGTGGCGCCACAGCAGGGGCTACTTGAAGACGATTTTACCCTGGTCTGTCATTGTAATAGCCGGGATTTACTGGCTGGCAGGCAGCATGATGTATGGAATCTCATTGCATAAGAATGAGGCATCCCTTGTCGTTATGATCTACCTGTGCAGTGCAGTCATCAAGTGCATGATCGGAATCGAGGCAGGCCAAAGGCTTACCAATGACCGACGCACAGGAGCGCTCGAGTTGCTCTTCAGCACGCCTATCACAGAAAAAACCTTTTTACGCGGCCAATGGATGGCCGCGTGCAGGCAGTTTGCCGGGCCGGTGGGATGTATCTGTGCCCTGGTGTTGGTGCTCGTCGTGGCACAAATGCAGGACATATGGCTCAGGAACGGCATGATCCAAATGGGCATCATTCACTCGATCCTGTTGCTGATGGACTGCACGGCTGTTTTCTGGTTCGGGTTATGGCAAAGCGCCGAGGCCCGTCAAACCAATCGTGCCATCCTGAACACCCTTTTGGTGGCACTGCTACTTCCCTGGATCATTCAGTTTCTCGTCATGATCCCAATAGCGCTTAGATACTCCTCGAACCAAAACCTGAGTATATGGTTTCTCGTCCACATGGGATGGTCACTGGGCTTGATCCTCTACAGCCGCCGAAGGCTACAGGGACACCTGCGCCGTATGCTGAGCACACGCCCAGGGGAAGAGAGGATATTGGATACCCAAGGAGCTCATCAGGGGGCAGACTCCGCCATGACATCGACGTAGTCCGTGGGCAGGCGGTAATTGGACATGACTCTCTGTGTGGCGTTCTGCAGTAACTGGGCATCGAGGATCATCTTCCTGGTGGCCGCACCCGGCATGAATTCGATGACGTGGAATGCATCTTGAGGATGGTCCAAGGCTTGCCTGAGATCGTGAAGATTCGAGACTTGACGTCCGTTGACGCTTTCCAGTGCAAGGTTTCGGTAATTCTGGTAACCAAGGTTGTAGGGGTCCGGAAGTACCAAGGATAGCACCACGCAGCCTGAGTCGGTCTCGGTAGCTGACCGTTCCTTCAAACGCACCAGGCGCACGGGGGCACGACGCTTCCACTCAGCCCCCCAGCCCTTCAGGTAAGGTTCGCTCAGGGGCTGGAAGACCAGTCCACCCGCCATGAGGTATGCGGGCGGCCTATCAAACCTCGCGGAGGGAAGGTATTCCTTTTCATAATCTGCTTTTACGAGTTCAAAGGCAATTTCCATGGAAGCACCATCCCGCCAAACAGTCATGGGAATCTTGTCACCTGCCCAATGTCCACGGGTAGCCAACCGTTCGAGCATCATCTTGCCGTATTCAGGGTCATTATAATCACCGGAAATATCGATTTCAAAACCATCGACTTCAAGAAGGATGTCCTTGGGGCGAATCACGCTTTCATGCCCCGGCACGGCTATGATTTCGGTAACAATGACACCTCTTTTATTGCCAGGCAGTTGCAGGTAATCGAGCACAGCTGGATTTTCCGCCCTTTTCCAGTAGAAATTGAAGTAGCCAAGGCCTCGAAAATCATCTTCGGCAACCGCGTCGAGCACGCTCTGAATGAAGAAAGAAGGCACCGCGGTGCACTTGCTCCTGGATTGTGCGCTGGTCAGGCCAATGACCTTGTTTTCGTGCACAATGGCTTCAGACCATCCCGCGCCATTGATTTCTGAATCCAGCTCCAGCTTGGGAAGGTCTACATAGGTAAGTGCACCTCGTCCAAGACGCAGGCGATTGATTTCAAGGCGTCGCACCTCCAGACGCCCGTCACTCCAGCGTACAAGCCGTGCCTCGCCGGTGGCAGGCACGGGATTGGCAAATGTCACCGGGGTCAATCCATCCCAAAAGGAGGTTTGCTTGACCGTCATTACTGCGAGATTGGCATGATAATCTATCCACTTCAGGGTAGCCTCATACCATGCACCCCGCCCACCCTTCTGCACCCTGAGCACCGTGTGATCAAACAGGTAGTCTGCCGTGGTCACGATTTGGTTACCTTCCACAACAACGCCAAACTTGGTGTTGGAGGAGGTACGGCGGGACCATGGCTGAAAGGCCTCATATTTATGGCGGTTGGCCTCGATCTGCACCAGTGAGGTCTCCCACTGGCTCGAATCGGCAACAGCCGGCATGAGGTGCACTGCCAAAATGCCGATAAGCACGCTAATAAAAAACCTGGGACTCATAATTGTCGATCGCTTTGGATACCGTATGTTTTCAGGATTCCCTCGTTCGCCAGATCGGCCGCTTCACGATCGAGGCATTCAAATCCAAGCCTTTCACCAAACTCGATCAGGTGGTGAGATCCCTCGTGCGACTCGATGGCCCCGATTGCGTCAGCAAGCGAATCGATGCGTTTGCCATTAATGGAGTCAACCAGCACGCGACCCTTGATTTCCATGTTGGCATTGACCTCATGTGCCAGGAGGGTGGAAAGCATGACCGGCTCACTTCGCGCCGTGTCGGGTTCCGTATTTTTGCGGTAAAACAACTCGTAAAGCAGACCAATGCCGGCCACCGCTGACCAGTTCTGGCCAAAGGTGGCAAGGTAATCCCTGCTCAGGGGAGTAAACACAAGACCCGCATAAACATAGTAGCGGGGAGGTGCATATTGATTACCCTCAAGCCTGTCCTTGGTATTCACATGTACCGGCAAATCGATCGCAAGCTCCTTGCCATCCCGCCAGACCTTGACCGGCACCTTGGCGCCATGCTGGGCCTGGCTGAAGGCAATGCCCCCATTGACTTGGTTTCCTTCATAAAGAATCGTCGCATCGGCCGCTACCGGGTAACCGTTGGCCTCCAGCAGAACATCATCCTCCTTGAAAAACGCCTTGGCCGAATCGCTGGTCAATGTGTCAATCCGGGCACCCCGCGTGGGGTCTGTTAACTTGAGAAAGTCCCGGAAGGCCGGGTTGATCAGGGGGGCAAGACGAATGCCGGCCTGGGGAAAACCGTGGTAGGAACCATCCTCAACGTCCTTGAGAAAATGCTGAATCACCGGTGGAGGGATGAAAAAGCCCGTATTTTCAAGCCCAGGCGTACCCTGAAATGCCACACCAACGACTTTACCGTCCTGAATGACTGGCCCTCCTGAATTTCCCGGATTGATGGCAGCATCGGTCTGCACGGCGAGTAGACTGCGATTGCCTGGCTGCACATAGTTAATGATCTCAATGCGGCTGACCACTCCGCTGGTGTAGGAAATTTGCTCGCCACCCGCGGGATATCCGATGGTGTTCACCACGGAGCGCACTTCAGGAAGAACCCCAATGGGAAGGGGTTCAAGTCCCTCAAAAAAGGTCGCATCATCAACCGTCAGGATCGCAATGTCACAGTCATGTCCCACAAAAGCCACTTGGGCAATGTGGGGACGCGAGTCCTGGAAACGCCGCACCTGAATCTGCTTGGCCCAACTCACGACGTGCGCGTTGGTCATGATACGGTTACCCTTGATCACAAATCCAGAACCGGTAGATCGCCTGACCTGACGTGCATTCCATGGTTCATCCCAGTCGGGTTGCTGGCTGAAGGTCATGATCTGGATGACTGATTTCTCCGGCTCAGCAGCGCTGAGGAGAAGTGCGAACATGCAGAAAGGAAGATAGATAAAAAGTAATTTCAAGTTGAAGCAACATGCGTTGAAACCCGTTTTGGGTCAAGTCCTGAGGAAACTTTCATCCAAAGCGCCTCGAACACGTCCATTCCCTGATTTTACTTTCAAATCCTACTAAACCTTTTAGGTTCACCATCGATGAAATTATTGTGTCACTCCCGACATGCCTTGCTGGTCATGTGTCTTACGTTTTGGATCGCATGCAGTATCCAGGGAAGGGCAGACGATTGGCCCCGTTTCCTCGGGCCGAAGGCTGATGGCGTCTCACTGGAAACCGGGCTCCTTGACCAATGGCCCGAGGACGGACCTCCCCTGTTGTGGAAAAAATCCGTCGGAACGGGATACAGCGCACCCTCCATTCGGGGTGAGCGCCTTGTGCTCCATCATCGCCTGCCTCGTGAAGAAGTCATGGAATCCATGGATCCAGACAGTGGCACATCCGGGTGGCGTTTTAGCTATCCATCAAGCTACATTGATCCCTTCGGATATAACAACGGCCCACGGTGTTCCCCCATACTCAGCAAGGATCGATGCTACGGGTTTGGTGCTGAAGGCAAGTTGTTCTGCCTGGATATCGAGACGGGCAAAAACATCTGGATGCGTGACACGGCCAAGGATTTTGAAGTGCCGGAAGCCTTTTTCGGGGTTGGAAGCACGCCCCTCCTTGAGGATGACAAACTCATTGCCATGGTTGGAGGACAGCCCAACGCAGGAGTGGTAGCCTTCGATGCCGAAACAGGTGAAACTCTCTGGGAAAGCGTTGGCAGGGATACCTGGAATGGTGAACGTAAAACAGGATGGAGAGGCGAACCCTTTATACGCTGGCAAGGTTACGAAAAGCAGGCATCCTATGCCTCGCCGGTCGCTGCGACCATCCATGGTAAACGACATATCCTCTGCCTCATGCGGCAAGGATTGGTTTCCCTGGATCCAGACACCGGCAAGGAAAACTTTCACTTCTGGTTCCGTGCCACCGTCAGCGAAAGTGTCAATGCCATGAACCCGGTGGTTGATGGCGACACCATTCTCATCTCCGCGGCCTATTACCGTGTGGGATCTGTGTTGCTCAAGGTTGCCCCCGATGGCAGGTCTGTCATCCCCGCATGGCGCTCCCGTGCGTTGGAGATCCATTGGACCACTCCGATACTGCTGGACGGAAACCTCTATGCCTTCAGTGGACGTAACGAGCCTGATGCACGTTTTCGCTGCGTTGAAATGGCGACCGGCAAGATCCACTGGGATCAGGACGAAAAGTGGCGCAAAAGCTTTACCGGGCCACCCAAGCGGTATGGGAGAGGTTCGGCTATCCTGGCAGACGGTAAACTGATCGTCATGGGGGAAGCCGGTCAGCTCGGGCTTTTCAGGCCAGATCCCTCCGCGCCACATGAAATCAGCAAGTTCCAGGTGCCTGAGATGAAATACCCCTGTTGGACAGCCCCCGCACTGGCTGGAGGAAAGCTCTACCTGCGAGGTGAAAACCGACTGATCTGCTATCAACTGAAAAGGGAATAAAGACCAGAGGCAGGAGCAGCGAAGCCTCATCAGACAAGACAGACCCTCTCAGCTTGCCGATCACCATGGATCATACCTTTGATCTACAATCGACACTTGCAGGCGGATTCAAGTGGTTCAAGACATCATGACATCCGAGAGTGAATTCTTGAATCTTCGATAACTGACCAGAAAAAACAAGGTAGTCGGGATCATGGCAAGGAGGGAACCTGCCATCAGCACGGCAAATGGAAACCTCAAGCTGCTTCCATAAAGACTGCTGAGAGCCAGTGGCAGAGTCTGGTGCTCTGGGGCATTGAGAATGAGCATGGGAACAAGGTGCTCGTTCCAGGCCAGAATGAAATGGATCAGTCCATAGCTCAACAATGAAGAACCAAGCATCGGCAACACCAGTCGGTACGTGCGCCACTCACCTGCCCCCTCAATGCGAGCCGCTTCCAGGTAGGCGTCGGGAATCAACTTGAATACCTGGGTAAAATAAAGCACGCCAAGACCGCTCGCCATACCGGGTAACATCACGCCCCAGACGGAATCATATAGACCGATCGTGTGCACCCACTGAAATAGGGGTAATGCCATCATTTGGCGTGGAAATACAATCAGGCAAAGGCAGGCGACGAACAGGATCCCCTGTCCTCGGAAAACATGCTTGGCAAAAGCAAACCCGGCTAAGGAAGTCAAAAGAACAGCACCGATGGACTGCCCCATGGCAATGATTAGGGAATTCAACAGGACTTTCCAGAATGGAATCCATTCAGAACCCATAAGTTGGTGAAAAAAGTTGAAATTCCATGCTTCAGGCCAGAATTTCAGGGGAAGGAAAATCTGTTGATTGTCCTTGAAAGAGGAAACTGCCATCCAGGCGAAGGGGTAGGCGACCATCAGACCAAGACACCCGACCCATAGGGAAGACCAGGTTTGTGCGATCCATTGTCTGGTATGTCGAGTCATGAGGGCATCAGGTCGTTTGAAATTTCATCGATGAGCGCAGTGAACGTCGTCGATAGCCCCACATGCATGCCCATAAAAGAAGCAACAACGAGGGCGCCACCAAAATGCTCATGGCAGCGGCCGTTCCAAAACTTCCGAATGTAAAGGCCGTCTGGTAGGTGTAGGATACCAGCAGTAATCCGGCATCGGCTGTCCCGCCGGAACCACCCAGAAGCACGTAGGCGCCACTGAACAAGGCAAAGGCATCCACGATCAGATATACGAGACAAAACAGGATCACATGCCGGAGAAACGGCAGGGTCACCCAGCGAAACCGATGCCAGGATCGATTTGATTCAAGCTCAAACGCCTCGTAATACATCTTTGGTATGGCTTCCATGCCCGAGAGCAGAAAAAAAGTAATGAACCCCACCCAACGCCAGACGCACTGGAAGACCAGGGCCACGAGGATGAAATCCGGGTCCTTCAGCCAGTTGATGTATTGCCAGCCAAAGGGAATCACAAGCCACTGGTTCAACAGGCCCTGTCGGCCATGAAAGACGAGTAAAAAAAGAAGGGCCAGGACGGCAGGAGGTGTAAGACCTGGCAGGAGAAGGAGGCACTGCAACATGGGCCTTAGTCTTGCGAAGGTCGATCTTAATCCATGTGCAAGCAAAAGAGCCAATGGAAGGATGCAAGCCAAAGATGCCAAGGTGTAAACAGCCGTATTGCGGATGGCCTTCAAGTACCGGGCATCATTGAAAAGGGCTCGATAATGCTCGAACCCAACGTAGGAGACCTCTCCAAACAGCTCGTTGGAATAGAAACTCATCCGTATTCCCTCCATGAGCGGAGCCACCCAGAAACAAGCAAACGAAACAAAAAAAGGCACCAGCAGTCCATAGACTGCGTGGCGCCTCAGAAAGTTCATGTGTTCCCGTGAAATTTGAACGTGAATGAAAGATGACCGAATGCTATTGCTTCAGCATCGTCCGCATTTGACGCATGGTCTCCCTTGGACTGATCTGCCCATACATCAGTGAGCTGAAGAAGTTTTCCTGAAAGAGGAAAACAGCCTGGGGACGCTTGGGATGCATGATCACCTCAGGCAATTCAGGTGCCAACTGCGAAAGGATATCTCCCAGCTTCTGACCGCTGAAGTATGCGGAGGGTTGATGCATGCGCGGATCTTTCCATGCGGGTTCATAGGCAGGAAAGCTATTGCCCCCGACAAAACGCTCCACGTTGGCATCCGTGTCCCGAATCACCCACTCGATGAATTTCCATGCTGCATCGATTTTTTTGCTGTTCTTGTAAATCAGCAGACCCTGACCGGCAAAGGTAGAGGTACGCGGGCCGGGTACACCGAAGCGATCCTTCCATGCCGGCAATGGCATGACACCCCACTTACCCTTGAGCTCGGGCGAGAACTGCTGCATCATGTCAAGCCCGTACCAGTCCGCACCAATGATCGTGAGCACCTCTCCGTAGTTCACCATGCTGCTGAAAAATACAGGGTCAAAAATACTGGCACGTTCCGGAATTAATCCAATCCCCTCATCGTTCAGGTTGTGGAGCCAACGCATCACCGATTCGGCCTCGGCTTCGTCAGGAAACATACGCCCGGCACGATCAAACCAGTCACTGCCTTTCTGACGCAAGAGGATCTCGAAGTAGGTTGGATCCAATGCAATCAATGCCTGGTTTTTGACGGCAAGATCACGACCCTGCTCCATGAAGGCATCCCATGTGGCAAGATCCGCGGGGTTGATACCATGCTCCTTGAAAAGGTCTGTGCGGTAATAGAGCACCATGGCGCTCAGGGATTGGGGCAGACCATAGATGGCATCACCCTGGGTAAAGAGTTTCAGGCGCTGAGGAACGATGCCCTGGTCAAGGCCCGATGCCTTGACCCGATCGGCCAGATTGACAAACGGAACCTCCCCAGAGAGATAGGAACCAAAGAGAACCTCGTCGAGCTGGACGATGTCGGGCGGTTGATTGCCGGTTTTGATGGCGATAGCAAGCTTGTCCGGCATCTCGCGAAACCCAAAGGCCTGGATCTGGGCACTGAAATCGGGATCCACCTTGGCCCGGTATTGCTCGACCATCTTTTCGTAATAAACCTTGTCCTGAAAAGAACTGATCCAGAGATTGACCGGCTCTGCAGCCATCCCCGATGCCATCCCCATGAGGGTCATTGCTGATAGAGCGCACAAGGTGCGATGAATCCTGGATAAAACGTGCATACTTCGATTGATCATAAACCGGTTTTGTGTTGTCAGATAAGAACAAGCTGAACTTACCTTATGGTGTAGATCATGGCAATCCCTGGATTTCCATGATCCAGTTTCCTCAGACAAACAGGTGGGCAGCACGGTCAGAAGGTTGCGGGAATCAAGGCTCGATCAGCGACAGGACAGCGTGCTAGGCTTGACCGCATGCGCTTGCCAAAGACTTTAATGGGAATGGCCTGTGCCATGATGAGCACTCTCTACGTGCTCGCCAGTCAAGGCCAACCTAACATCGTGCTGATCATTGCCGACGACCTGGCATGGGATGACAGTCAACCCTACGGGCATCCGGGAGTACGCACTCCCAATCTCATGCGCATGCAGGCATCAGGCATGCGTTTTGATCGCGCATTCCTGACCATCAGTTCCTGCAGCCCAAGCCGCGCCAGCATCCTCACAGGGCGCTACCCTCACAGGACGGATGCTGAACAGCTCCACTGGCCCCTGCCCGCAGGACAAACCACTTTTGTGGAACGACTCAGGAAGGCGGGCTACTGGACAGCTGCTGCAGGCAAATGGCACTTGGGGGATGCGGTTAAAACACATTTTGACCGTATCTGGGAAGCGGACACCTCCGGCTTTCAGCTTCCCTCGGGTGAAGCAGCCCGCGACGGCACCTTCCAGGAAACTGCCATTGGGGATGCCAAAAGTGGCTGCCACAACTGGCTGGAGGCACTCGAGGCGCGTCCCGAGCACCAACCCTTTTTCCTCTGGCTCGCGGCGCTCGACCCACACCGACCCTATGAGGAGGGCATCCTGGATAAAGCCCACGGGCCATCAGATGTAAGGGTTCCGCCCTACCTTCCGGACACCCCGGAAGTACGCCGTGAATTGGCACTTTACTACGATGAGATCACCCGCCTTGACAGTTACGTTGGTAAAGTAATGGACGCCATCGAAAAGCAGGGCATCGCGGATCAAACCCTGGTTCTCTTTATCAGTGACAATGGACGCCCCTTTCCAAGGGACAAGACCACCCTCTACGACAGCGGTATCCGGACCCCCATGCTTGCGGTCTGGAAAAACACGGTGGTCGCCGGTTCGGTTTGCGACGCACTGGTAAGCTCCGTTGATCTTGGCCCTGGCTTCCTGACCCTGGCCGGAGTAGCACCACCTTCCGACATGGACGGCCGATCCTTTGCGTCGTTACTGACCCATCCGAACCAGGCCATCCGAAATCACTGCTTTGCCGAAAAGCACTGGCACGACTATGAAGACCACGCAAGGGCGGTGCGCTCCAAGCGCTACAAATATATCTGGAACGACTATCATGACCTGCCGATGACACCCCCTGCGGATGCCGTTCGCGGACAGGTCTTCCAATCCATGCTCAGGCTTGAACGGGCAAACAAGCTCAAAACCCATCAACGACAGTGCCTCATCCTTCCGCGTCCGAAGGAGGAATTTTATGATACGCTCAACGATCCCCACGAGCTGAATAACCTGGCTGGCAATCCATCCCACGCAAAGATAATGCAGCAGCACCGCCAAGCCTTTATGGACTGGCGCGCAGCAACCCGTGACCGCGTGCCGATGAAGCGCACACCCGACGAATTTGACCGCGTGACCGGTGATGTCACCCCTGCACGCATTCGACCCCGCCCTTCCAAGGCTCAGATGTTGAAATCACGAAAATGAGAAAAAACGGCCTTGCAACGCACAGGTGTTGAAGCCGTGGCGTTTAAAAAGATCAACGGTGCATGGACATTCCGCTCAAGGTGTGCTCCATTCATAGAGACACTTCCAACCATAATACCTCCTAGAACCATGTCAGCCCCCCAACACAAACAAACCCATCGCACCGCCACTCTCCTGTGGATCACTCTTTGTCTGTTCATTTTTACAGCTGAGACCCACGCAGAGGATGTCAAACCTGCAAATGCGTCAAATTACACAGCCTTGCCGCGTGCCTCCCGGGACGGCATTGGGAAGATGTATCAGGGAAGGGAAATATCCCAGGTCATGGGACATCTGGGCGCCGAATGGCTGGAACGCTCCTCGCGAGTGCTGGAGGAACGCCCCCAGCTTCTGGTGGATTCCCTGGGACTGGAGCCAGGAGACGTCGTGGCGGATATCGGATCGGGCAGTGGCTATTTCACTCGAAGGCTGGCCCCCAAGGTGGGCCCCAGCGGGAGGGTCCTGGCCGTGGACATCCAGCCTGAAATGCTGGCTCTGCTCAAGCGTAACCTGCAGAGAGAGGGCATTCGCAACGTGAAGATGATCCTTGGAACCGAGCTGAGCCCCAAACTTCCGGACGCCTCGGTAGACGTGGTCCTGATGGTGGACGTGTATCATGAATTCTCATTTCCCCATGAAATGATGACCGCCATCAGGCGGGCACTCAAACCCGACGGACGCGTGGTCTGGGTGGAATACCGCATGGAGGATCCGCTCGTGCCCATTAAACGTCTCCATAAAATGTCGCGCGCACAGGTTATCAAGGAGGCAAGCTACCAAGGTTTCAAATGGGTAAAAGCCTATGAGAAGCTACCGCGTCAACATGTCCTTTTCTTCAGGAAAACCTCCGATTAACAGCGACAATGAACATGCTTAAACCCATGATCCAATCCCTCATAGAAGCCTGGAAACCTGCCATGATCCTCCCACTGGCCGTGGTACTCATGCATGCAGAAGCCGCAGAAGAAATCTCGCCAGCAAGGAAGGTGGCAGTCATGAAGACTTCGCTTGGCAAGATACGCATTGAGCTTTGGTCAGCGGCCGCACCCGAGACTGTCAACAATTTCATCGAACTCGCCGAGGGTCGCAAGGCCTTCAAGGACCCGGGTTCAGGGGCAGAGATAAAACGACCCTTTTACGATGGCCTGACCTTTCACCGCGTCATCAAGGATTTCATGATCCAGGGGGGGTGCCCTCTGGGAACAGGAACAAGCGGTCCGGGATACAATTTCAAGGATGAGATCAACGCGATGGGACTCGGTCTTTCCGATATGAAGGCCATTGAAAATGGCCGTCCGCACCCCTGGTTGCTGATTCAGAGTCAACAGGATTTTCAAAAGATCATCCTCGGGCCGGTGCTGAAACAGATGGGTATCAAGGGTGAATCAGAGTTTCAGGAAAAACTCGAGACGGTCCAGCAGACGGTCAATGCCCTGTCTATCCTGGATGTCTACACCCATCTTGGTTATGTATATGATACGGACTTTGCTGCAAAGAAGCCCCTGCGTGGTGTGATCGCGATGGCCAACTCGGGCCCCAACACCAACGGATCACAATTCTTCATCAACGTGGTTGACACGCCTCACCTGACCGGCAAGCACACAGTGTTCGGCCATGTGCTTGAGGGAATGGATATCGCTGATAAAATCGCTCAAGTACAGACAAGTGCCGCAGGCAAACCTGCGGCACCGGTGATCATCGAATCCATACGGCTGGAAAAAACGGTTCCCTGAGAAATCGCACCGTCGGCTATTTACCCTTTTCAAGTACCTGCTCAAGGAGTTGGTTCAGCTGCTTGACCAGGGTCTTGGGGTCTTCGACCACCCCGGCAGCAAGACGGGCATTGTCAAACAACTGTTCCGCCACCTTGACCGCCAACAATTCATTGGAAGCCTTCATCGCGTGCAACTGGGAAAGCATTGGATGACGCGGGTTCAGTTCCATGTCCAGTTTCATGAGCCCAGCTTCCTGATTCATTGATTTCATGAAACGCCGCATCCCCGAGGTCATGGTCTTGTCGCTGTCAAGCACCACAGCGGGGCTGTCAACAAGACGCGAGGAAACCCTGACCTCCTCGACCTTGTCTCCCAGTTTTTCCTTTACCCACTGGGCCAAAGCGGTTCCCTCATCGTCAGAAAGCTGTTTTTCCAGCTTCGCATCATCCTCGATGGCCAAGTCAGCCTTTTCGGCAGCAGCGAGCGTTTTCTCATCAAAACGGCCAAGATGATCCATGACGAGTTCATCGATGGGGTCAAAAAGGTAGAGCACCTCGAAGTGCTTGGACTTGAACACCTCCAGATAAGGACTTTCCTCAGCTGCATCTCTCCCTGAGGCGAGCAGGTAGTATATTTCGGTCTGCCCCTCAGGCATGCGCTCGATGTATTCCTTGAGGGACGTCTTCTGTCCCTTTTCAAGGCTGCTGGATTCGAAACGCAGGAGCTTCGCAAGGTTGTCACGATGCGTAAAATCAGTGGCGACTCCTTCCTTCAAGAAACGATGATACTGGTCATAAACCTTCTCAAAGGTATCGCTGTCCTTTTTGCTGAGCTCATCCAGGTGCTTGAGGAACCGCGTGGTCAAGACCTTGTTGAGCTTCTGCAGCAGGGCGCTGTCCTGCATGGACTCCCGGGAAATATTCAATGGCAGATCCTCGCTGTCCACGACCCCTTTGAGAAAACGAAGCCAATCGGGAAAGAGGCCCTCCGCCTTGGACTGGATCAACACCTTACGACAATACAGATGGACTTCACTTTCACTCCTGGAAACACCCATGTTCTCCATATTCTTGGAGGGAACATAGATCAGTGATTGAATCGACAGAGGCGCATCGGCTGCAAAGTGCAGGTGGGTCAGTGGATCTTCGTGATCGTGGCCAATATAATGGTAAAACTCCTTGTATTCCTCATCCTTGACCTCACCCTTGCTCCGTGTCCAGATGGCACTGACCTTATTGACAAGCTCGCCGTTCAATTCAATGGGGAAAGGAACAAAGTTGGAATACTGTTTGACGATGGATTCCACACGTGCAGCTTCTGAAAACTCCTTGTCGTCCGCCTTGAGCTTCACAAAAATCCGCGTTCCACGCGGCCATTCAGGGGCTTCTTCGATTTCATAGGTACCGCTGCCCTGGGACGTCCAGATGTGCCCGGTTTGGTCGGGGTCAAATGAACGCGAATGAACTTGAACCTCTTCCGCCACCATGAATGCAGAGTAAAAACCTACACCAAACTGTCCGATCAAGTTCGCATCAGGCTTCTCCTTGCCTTCCTTCATCTGCTGCAGAAAGGCCTTGGAACCGGAATGGGCGATCGTCCCCAGATTTTTGACTAGTTCATCCCGGTTCATGCCGATACCTGTATCGGTGATGGTGATGGTGTTGGCCTTGTCGTCGGTGGCAATACTGATTTTGATATCGGTATCCGCCTGGTGAATTACCTGGCCAGAGGTCTGCTGAAAGCGCAGTTTTTCACAGGCG
>JAAZXX010000319.1 GCA_014239995.1 Verrucomicrobiia bacterium | reverse complement strand
ATGAGGTAGAGCAGAGAGACCTCGGGGTATCTCTTCCTGTATGCACGCATGGTATCAACAGCATAAGAAACACCCCCACGCCTCAATTCCGAATCATCCACTTCACACGCATTCCTTCCCGCAAGGGCCAAGCGAATCCACCGAAGCCGGTCCCTGCCAGCACTGGGAACCTCAGATACCTTGAAAGGAGAGCGTGCGGCAGGAATGAAAAAGAGGCGATCCAGGCAAGCCTCCTCAAGGGCCGCCTGTGCCACACGGAGATGTCCGGCGTGAACAGGGTCAAAAGTGCCTCCAAAAAGACCTATGCGACTTGGACTCATGAAAGGTCAGGAGGGTTCCGAATGCGCCTGCAAATGAGGTTCGAGTTCGCCTTTGACCCGTGGAAACATCAGTAAGGCCTCAAAAAGCATCCAGATCTCAAGCATGATCGTCGCAAATCCCACGATGACAACAATCCAGTTACCGCTCTCAATCCAGCTCTTGCTGCCACCCGTGCCAAAGAAAAGTTGCACCACCATGGCCCACATGGGCATTAAGAGCATGAAAACCATGGGAATCACCAGAAACCAGATCGGCTTTTGACGGCGCCAGAGGTAAAAGACAATCACAAGAAAGGCCATCCCAGCAAGCAGCTGATTGGTTGCACCAAAAAGTGGCCAGAGGATCATGCCACCTTTTCCTGCCGTATCCAGGGTCCAGTCGGTCTGTCCAGGTGCGGGGGCAGTGGCAACAAGGGTCGCAATCAGGATGGCAAACACGGTGGCGCCATGCTTATTGCCCAACCATCCCAGGAGGGAAAAGGAAGCACCACCACGAGGTTTCAGGGAACCTGCCAGTTCCTGCACCACATATCGCTGCAGGCGACAGGCCGTATCCAGAGTAGTTCCCGCAAAGGAGGCGACGAGAACCCCCATCAGGGCCAGTGATACGTGTGCAGGTATGCCGATGGATTTGAGAAAGTTTGCGGCACCATCCACGAAGGCACCCACCTTGGCTCCTAGTGCACCTGCGGCACTCCATGAGGCATAGCGCGCCGACCATGCCTGTTCCCCCGCAAGCAGCTCTCCGTCAACCTCTGCCCCCAAGCCAAGTCCGGCGGTGCATGCGAGGATGACCAGCGTGGCTAAAAAACCTTCTGTCAGCATACTTCCAAATCCTACGAAACGGGCATCAAGCTCGTTGCGAATCTGTTTACTGCTGGTTCCGCTGCTGACAAGGCAATGAAACCCACTGATGGCACCACAAGCGATCGTAATGAAAAGGAAAGGAAAAATGAAAGGTGCACCCTCGGGCATCCAATTGAGCGCCGGCGCCACGAATTCGAGTGCCGGACGGTGGTCCGTTCCTGCCAGTGGGGCCCCTCCCATGAGTGCTGCCCCGAACAGGCCCATCACGATCAGGCCCAAGGCGGAAATCAGCTGAAGAGAATTAATGTAATCACGTGGCTGTAACAATGCCCAAACGGGCAGTACGGAGGCAATGTATGCATAAACAAGCAGGATGATCACCCAGGTAAAGACGCTTTGAGACTGCATGAAGGTGTTGATCTCATGTAGCGGACCCACATCGCCAAAAATGACGGTGAGGTACATCACCGCAAGTGCACATATTGAAGGCAGGAATATCTGCGTACCCTTGCGATGCAAAACAACACCAATCAGGCAAGCCAAGGGGATTTGCACCAGGCATGGAAAAATGGCTGCGGGATACATCTTCAGGACGGATGCTATCACCAGGCCAAAGATGGCAAGTACGATGGTCAGGGCCATGAAGAGTACGAGCAGAAAAAGAAGCCTCACCCGACGGTTCATCACGCGACCAGCTACATCCCCCACCGTCTGGCCGTTGTTACGCAGACTGACCACCAGAGCCCCAAAATCATGGACCGCCCCAATAAAGATCGAACCCAGCACGACCCACAACAAGGCAGGAAGCCATCCCCACATCACGGCAATGGCAGGCCCGACGATGGGGCCCGTTCCGGCAATGGAGGTAAAGTGGTGACCAAAGACGATGCCCTTGGAAGTGGGAACATAATCCACACCATCCTCAAGTTTACAGGAGGGGCAAACAGCCTTGGCGGATAACGAGAAGATCTTACCACCCAACCAACGACCGTAGGTATGGTAGGCAACGACGAAGCCCAGCCCCGCCAAAAGCGCAATGATTAGAGGTTCCATTCAATGCTGATATCTTGTGTTTTCATACAAAAGCTTATACTTCAACGGGACAAACGGATTAACGGGCTTTGTCGACTTTTCAAAATGGAGTTTGTCAACCCGTTCAGGCGAAACCCTCTACTTTTTCCACATCCGGGTCAAATGCATCTTGTCGCCCTGGCTCTGGTGACTCGAAAGCCCAGCAACTGCCCGGGCAAATGCCGATCCTGCCGCAAAAGCATCAATGTGCATTACGGTTGATGGGCTCCTCAACCACCATGTGCGATGGAAAATCGGAAGCACCGTCTCCCCCGCGAGTGGACAAACGCTTGTTTTGGGATCCGCCCCTTGGCTGGTTTAAGGGAATATACATCCCCCCCTGGTCATCGAGCATGGTGTAGAGTTGATTTTCAAAGCGCTTTGAGATCTGTCGATAATCCGGATCTGCAATCAGGTTTGTTGTTTCACCGGGGTCTTTCTGGATATCATACAACTCATCAGTGTCCCAGAGTCCGTAATAGGTAATATACTTATACCGGTTCCCACGAAGAGAAAAGACCGTGGGCGACTGAGGAAAATTCTTCTCCCAGTAGTAGACATAAAGGAAATAATCCCTCCAGGACACCTCTTTGCCCTGCGCAATGGAGATGAAGCTCTGGCCATCCATATGCCCGGGTGTCACCAACCCCGCTGCCTCCATGATGGTGGGACCAATGTCTATGTTCGCGACCACTTGATCCACCACAGTACGGCCATGAAAGAGTTCCGGGCATTGCATGATCATGGGGACGCGAATGGAAGTCTCATAGGCAACACGTTTATCAATCAGACCGTGTTCTCCAAACATGAACCCATTATCGCCCATGTAAATGACGAGTGTCTCATCGTGAATCCCCATTTTCTTCAGCTGAGCCGTGACCCTTCCGATACTGTCATCCACCGCCAGGAGCGACTCGCAGTAGCTCTTGTAATAACGCTCAACGTCCAGTTCGCTGTGGTAGGGAAAATCAACACCATGCCAACTGTTACGTTGATCGCGCAACCATCGAGGCTTGCCGTCATAGTTGAGGTCCGAGTTGGCCTCACTGGCAGGACGTTTCCATGGGACTTTGGCATAGCGTCCCTGATGACGTTTGGCGGGGGTGAAATTGGCATGTACCGCCTTGTGCGAGAGGTACATGAAAAAGGGTTTGTCCGCATCCCTCTGCTGCTCCATGAAGGCCACAGCGTAATCGGTGAGCTCATCGGTGATATAACCCTTTTGATGCACACGCTTCCCGTTGACGTTGAGTGTGTATTTAGGGTTGGGTGGCAGATAATGCCCTTGTCCACGAAAGCTTACCCAGTAATCGAAACCCGGTCGGGGTGCATCCGTGGCTCCCCCCATATGCCACTTTCCTATGTATGCCGTATTATAGCCAGCCGTCTGCAACCATTCCGGGAAAAATCGCGTACCCTCCGGCACAAGACGGTTATTGTCGATGACACGATGCTTGTGGGTATACAGACCCGTAAGGATCGAGGCACGACTGGGGGAACAAAGTGAGGTGGTCACGAAGGCATTCTTGAGATGAACACCATGGCGAGCAATGGAATCCATGTGGGGCGTTTCCAGGAAAGGATGCCCCATGAATCCCATCGCATCATAGCGGTGATCATCAGCCAGGATAAAAATGATGTTGCGTTGTTTGGCTCCTTCTATGCGTGCCGCAGTGATCGTTTCCTGCACTGCTTTGAGCGATCCGGCATCAAACATTACGAGCGCAACCAGGATCAAACCCCATATGGAACAAATTCGTTTTTTCATCACTATTCTTCTCAATCGTTACCTTTCATCGCCAAGCACCTTAAACGACCGCGCTCATTTGCCAAGCGAGATATGCTGGCCTTACTCTTTGATGCTTTTCGAATGTCAAATAAAGATCGAATTTTTCCAAGGAAAGGGATTGCTTCCAAGCGCCCCTTCCGGTTTAAATCAGGCAAGTTTCCAATCAAAGTTTCCAATCAAAGTTTACATGAATGATATGATGTCTAGAGGTTTAAATGCATGGTTGATGGCGCTACTGCTTGGCATGGCAACCGTCAATTGGACCCAAGCTCAGGAGGCCGAAGCCCCTGCGGAAGCAGAGGAAGCCCCCCCGGAGGTAATCGAGGTTTCGGTGTTCCCGGACAAAAACCTTGAAGACGTGGTGCGCCATTCGGTCTATGAGAAACGCAATACGGACAAGCCCATCACCGCGGAGGATGTGGTCGATGTCTCCACCATCAAGGGAAGGGGCAAGGGCATTCGAGACCTGACTGGACTTGAGCACTGCAAAAGCCTCGCGCTCCTGGATCTGGCTGGTAATCAGATTACCGATATATCACCCCTGGAAGGACTTAGTCGCCTCCAATCACTTGACATGTCCAACAACGACATTTCGAATATCAGCGCACTCTCCAAGGTGCCCGCACTGCAGTATATCGAATTGTCACACAACAAGGTGAAGGATCTCAGGCCTCTCACGACCCTGAAAAACATGTCGGCCCTCTACCTGGGATACAACCAGGTTGAGTATATTTATCCCGTGCTGAACCTCCCCAAGCTGTCATCGCTCCACCTGAGCGTGAACCAGATTGAGTCTATCGAGGGAATCAACCACCTGAAGTGGCTCAGTTCCCTGTCGCTTGATGGCAATAACATCTACGATTTGGTGCCTCTCGATGGTTTGATGAACCTCAATTTCTTGTTCCTTGAATACAATCGAATCAATGACATCAGCCCCCTGATTACGATGGCTCGCGCGGATGCGGAAAACGAAAAGCGCTTTGCTCCTTTCCTGAAGGCCTACCTCAAGGGTAATCGAGTACGCAAGAGCCAGATCGAAAAACTGAAGGAATATGGGCCACGGGTCCAGTATTGATCACCTGAAACCTCCACGCTTGTCATCGCCTTGGGCATCCACCCGATGCACAGGCTGATCGGGCCA
>JAAZXX010000318.1 GCA_014239995.1 Verrucomicrobiia bacterium | reverse complement strand
GCCAAGGGTGTAATAAATACCCGCCTTTTCGGTTGTTGCGTATTCCCTGGCAGTGGCCCTGATATCCCCTGCTGGCACCCAAGTCACCTTTTCGGCTTCCTCAGGTGAATACTGGATAGCAGCCTCCCTCATGGCTTCAAATTCCTCGGTATGTTGATCGATGAACGACTGGTCTATGAGGTTTTCCTTGAGAATCACGTGGGCCATGGCATTGAGCAACCATACATCGGTGCCAGGCTTCAACTGCAGGTGACGATGTGCAAACCGTGTCAGATCAATGGATCTTGGATCGGCAACAACAAGCTTGGCCCCGCGATGTACGGCCCTTTTCATCTCCATCGCAATGATGGGGTGTGCCTCGGTGGTATTACTGCCAATGACAAACAAGAAATCCGCATCCCGGATTTCCCGTGTGGAATTGGTCATAGCCCCGGCTCCAAAGGTTGTGACCAGACCGGCCACGGTGGGAGCGTGTCAAGTCGCCGCACATTGATGAATGTTATTGGTGTGAAAAACGGTTCTGGAAAGTTTTTGCATGAGGAAGTTTTCCTCCATCGTGCAACGCGAAGAGGACACAAAGCCCAACGAATCATTCCCGTGACGCGCTGCCACCTTGAGCAAACCCTCTGCTGCCCGACGATACGCTTCATCCCATGTGGCTTCACGCAGCTGACCGTCACCATCCCTCACAAGCGGTGTCGTGAGACGTTCTGAGTGATCGATGAAGTCATAAGCAAAGCGTCCCTTGACGCAAAGGTTGCCGTCGTTGGTCGTCGTACCCGGTTTTGGGCTGGTAATCTTGACGACCTTACCCCTGCCATCGTTTGCAGACACATCCACATTAAGATCCATCTGGCAACCCACGCCGCAGTAGTTGCAGGTGGTGCGAACCTTGCTGAGCGCATCGCTTTCGACGCTCTCCATGGAAAGGGGTTTCTTTTCGGTCATGGCACCGGTGGGGCAGGTATCAATGCAACCTCCGCAAAGTTCGCATGTCGTGTCCATCAAGGAACGACCGTCCGAGGTGAAGACAGTTGTCTCCCCTCCTCGCTCGGCCATGGTGATTGCAGACACGCTTTCAACCTCAGCGCAGTAGCGAACACAACGCGCACAGGCAATGCATTTTTCGGCCTCAAAGGCCACGTAGGGATTGAGGTCCTCAGGGCGTCCTTTGCGAATGTTCTCCAGCGTGGGCCAGTCCATGGGAGCATCGTGACGACGGGCCAAATCAAGCAACTGGTTTTCGTTCTTACCCCCATCGGCGCCAGGGGAAGTTCCCGCTGCCTGGCTATCATGATCCGCAAGATACATGGACAGCAGGGTTTTGACATGCCGCTCGACACGCTCATTCTCGGTGTCGATTTCCATGCCAGCTTCAAGCGAAGTAGCGCATGCCGGTACCAGCTTAGGCCGACCCTTGATCTCAACAAGACAGGTCCTGCAGGCACCAGCGGGCTTGAGTCTCGGGTCATGGCACAGTGTTGGGATATGAACACCGAGGCGCTCAGCCGCGGCAAATATAGTCTCACCACTTTCAAAGGTAGCCACCTGGCCGTTGATCGTCGCTGTTTGATCCGTCATAGGGTTCTATTTGAATATTTTAGAAATCTTCTGGAAAAAATTTAAGGGCGCTTGTCAAAGGCAGTGCTGCGATCTGCCCGAGGCCGCAAATGTAACCTTCATTCATTTCCCATGCTGCGTCCGCAACATGTTCCAGGTGGTTTCCTGGATCAGGGGCGGTTTGGGCTTTTTGTGCGAGATGCCTTCCAAGGTTTTCCCTCAGAAAACGGGTTCCAATCCGACACGGCGCACACTGGCCACAGCTCTCAGCCTCATAGAAGACCAACTGGGCCTGGGCCGCCCACGCCATGTTGACGGTCTCATTCATCACCGTCACTCCGGCTGATCCCAACATGGAACCCACCTTGGCAAGAGCTTTAAAATCGAGTGGACATCCGCGTTCGGAAGCAGGTAAAAAGCCTGAACTAGCCCCCCCCGGGGAAAAAGACTTGAGCGTTCCAATATAACCTCCTGCCTGCTCAACCAACTCATCAAGTGTCACTCCAAGCGGCATTTCATAGGTTCCCGGTCGCTCCACATGCCCACTGATACAGTAGAGTTTACTGCCCGCCCCAGTACGTCCAAGTGCCTTGAACCATTCCCCTCCCCGTTCAAGAATGGATGGTATGCAGGCAATGGTTTCCACGTTGTGGATGAGGGTAGGTTTTCCCCAGAGACCTTTTTCGGTGGGAAAAGGCGGTTTCAACCTTGGCAAACCCCGTTTACCCTCGAGCGCTTCAAGCAATGCCGTTTCTTCACCGCAGATATAGGCACCCTGTCCAGCATGCATATGAAAGCGAATCCCACCAAACAACCCTTCGTTCCTTGCACGCTCAATAGCATCGATCAAAGCCGCCCATGGTCCTTCAAACTCACCCCGGAGGTAGCAATAAACATCTTTTGCGCCAACTGTCCAGGCGGCAACAGCCAAACCCTCCAGCACCTTGTCCGGGCGACGCAGAAGCACCTCGCGATCCTTGAAAGTACCAGGCTCACCTTCATCCGCATTGAGAACCACATAGCGCGTAAGCTCGTTTTGGCCATGCACGCTTTTCCACTTGAATGCAGCAGGAAATCCAGCACCACCCCGGCCCTGCAATCCAGCGGCATCCACCGTCGCGATTACCCTCTCGGCACCCATTTCGCATGCTTTTTGAAAGGCTTTACCGGAAAAGTCGGTCGAGCCCGAAAGATCAATCGCACAACTGTCAGGACGTGCATCCTGAGGGTCGACATGCCCCCAGCCTCGAGAACCTGAATCTTTGAGGCGTGTCCATTCGCCGTCGCAGCGTTCCACATCTTCCTTGTGAATCTCGGTCAATACAGTCCGATCACGCAGGACAGCAGGTGGCTGATCGCAAGCCGCCAGACAAGAGCAGGTCTTCACGGGAAATCCTGCATCCACGGCAGCACGCAGTACATCGTCAGCGCCAGCCATGCGACAGGAAAGGCCATTACAGACACGCACCTTGATACCGGGCTCTGCCAGGAGATGGAAAAAGCTTCCCACACCATACACCTCGGCCTCAGGGACGCCCGTAACCCGATGCACCTGAGCAGCTACACCATCATGAAGACCGCCTTGCTGCTGGAGTTTGTCCGGAATGGATGCCCTTTGTTCTCGAGAAAACACTTAAGACAATTACAAGATTCGATCGGTCAAGGCAATCTTATAAGGGAAGCTCTGGAATCGCCAAGAGAAAGCATCATGGGTTTGCTGCATTCCACACGGACGGGTGTCATTGGTTTCGGGCTGATCGGTTAAAGACACTTGCAATGATGTTATTGAAACCAGACCTGGCATCTTCGATCAGCGTATAAAAAACCGGTACCGCGAGTAATGTGAATAGCGTGGCGGAGGTCATGCCACCGATCAGGACAAGACCAAAACTCTTGAAATTAACGCCCATTTCCATGGACGAACCGAAGGTCAGGGGAATCATGCCGCTGATGGTGGTCAGGGCGGTCATGATGATAGGACGAAACCGATGCCTTGCCGCCTGCAGCAGGGCATCGTTACGGTCCATGCCCGAGGCTCGCAGACGATTGGCATAGTCCACGAGTACGATGCCATTGTTGACCACGATACCCACAAGAAACATGGCACCCAGGTAGACCATCTGATCGATATACGTGTGGGTGGTTTTAAGCGCGATGACGGCCCCCATCGAGGCAAGCGGGATGGTCATGATAATGGAGAGAGGGATCAGCATGCTTTCAAAAAAGAAAGCCATGAGCATGTAGACAAAAATAATCGACAGGAAGAGCATGGTCATTCCCTGCTGTCGATCATCATCGTCCATGGTTTTCTGTGGTTTATCAAAGGACACCCCCTCGGGAAGATTAATATGGTCCTTGGCATCCTCAACGGCTCGCTTGATCTTCCAACTGTCAGGACCCGGCTTGAGCTTCATCCCGAAATGTTCACTGACTTTCTTGTTGCGCCGACTGATATAGGTATCCTCGTTGTTCAGGAAGGCCTGACGCGTCACGGCACCCACGGTGCTGACGCGTCCATCCTCGGTAGGGATCTGAATATTACCCAGGTCCGCGAGTTCAGAACGGTCCTCTTCTTCAAATAGTAACTTCACTGGAATCTGCTGCCCCTTGTAATTGAGTCTGGGCAGGCTTTCACCCCGCATTGCCGTACCAACCGTACCGGCCAGGGTTGCAGGGTTCACTCCAAAAGAACTCGCCTTTTGGCGATCTACCATCAGGGCAAGTTCACTGGGACCATCCTCGTCTATATCATCGCTCAGGAAGGAAACGACGCCGGGAATCATCTCGAAGCTTGGCTTGAGATCCTCAGCCACTTTCTTGAGCAGTTCTGGATCATCTCCGACCAAGCGGATGTAATGCATATTTTTCTGGTCATCCTTCTGACTTTCCTCGCCTCCCTGTCCACGATAAGAGACACGCACGCCCGGTTCCTGGGGAAAGTCATGGAAAAGCTGGTCGATGGCCTCCTCCCTGGTAAGGTCACAGACACGGTCAGCAGCAAAGAAACCCGCAAAACGGCCGTACCATTTCCCGTAGTGCACTTCATGTGCCTTCAATCCGTAGACCTCCTTTTTTTGCTCAGCCAGGGTTTCCACCTTCCTGAAATAGGCAAGACGTTGTTCCATCGAATACTTATCCGGGAATTTGACGTCGATACTGAAATAGCGGATGACCTCCTCCTTACGGTCATCAAAGTTCAAGGTAGATGAAAGCATCCAGGTTACTCCAAGGAGCGCAATGAAAAGCATGGAAAGATCCAGTCGACGGTATAAGAAGAAACCAAGGGCGGCATTGTAAGCATGATTGACCTTCTCAAATGTCAATTGATAGATCCTAAAAAACATGCGCTCCAGCACGGATGTCAATCGCTGGACCTTGCGCCCTTCAACCTGAGTTTCCCTTGGGAGCGTGATGTAAACACACAGAGGGATAAACATCACGGCAGCGCCGAGGGATGCTGTAATAGCTGGAAATACAGGCATGAACATTTTTTGCGCATAAAACTGCATCTCACCTTCAATGAGGAGCGTGGAGCTGAAGACGATCAGGGTGGTCAGTGGGGCGATGG
>JAAZXX010000317.1 GCA_014239995.1 Verrucomicrobiia bacterium | reverse complement strand
CCACAAGGACCCGGAAAGCACGTAGGCTCCATATCCTTAGTAAAGTGCGGCATCATGATGGCGTCGGACATGCCGTGAATGATTTTTTTGTCAGCTGGGCACACAGTGGCCATGACACCTCCAAGTTTTGAGCGTGCCTGATCTCCCTCGCCCTGGACAAAATAGTAGGGGCACAGCCGAACGCGTCCCTTCATCTCGACCAGTGTGTCACTGGAGTCATCATGATAGCGGGATGGTACAATGCGTGGCTTGTGAAATTCCTGGAGGATGTGATTCTGAGTGCCAAAACTCCGGATGGCGTCATCCACTACTTGCCCCCATTCCTGACCTGCCAAGTCACTGCCCAGATAGACACCTCTGGCTCCCCATGCCTTCTCCGAGAACCCGGAGACCTTCAATATGAGCTGCCGGTCCCTCTGAGAAAGTTTTTTGAGCTGGTGCCAGCTGGTAAGTCCAAGTCTTGGAATGGCCCCTTGTGGCGGCAGGGGCGTCGGGTCCATCATCCACGTATACGGGGTGTGTTTCAGCAGAGTATCGAGAAAGGCACCCCCAAGATGCTGTAGCCAGAAGTGCTTCAGATTGTGGTTGTGGAGCAGTGCAAAGGCGGCTTTTTCCTCAAGCCAGGGCTTTGGTGGAGGTGTCAATTGAATTTCTCCCCTCGATGCCTTGGTCATGATGAGGTCCGCATTGCCGACATTCGACATGTCGAACAACTCAAAAAAACGATAAACAGAGGCGCCGTCATCAAAATCGCGAAATGTGTCCTGGCGTACATGGGCAACCCGGTCCGATAGGTGACACGCAAGCCATTCCATTTCCGGGCGATATGAACCAGCTTCCTCTGATACGACGATGTCCACAGGGCTCTCGGGTTTAAACATGCCTGAAAACCCCTCCAGCATTCCATGTGCTCCACCGATGATCGATTCACTGTACTCGGTTTCCTCGGTCAGGGAGCTATAGGTATGATTTAACCATGCCGTCAGGCCAATGCCCCCTGGTACGCTGTCGAGTTCACTGATGACGAAACCTTCCTCGGTAAGAAGAATATCCGGTCGGATGACTCGGGGAAGTGCTTGTTTGAAGGTTTTTGATAGCCCGAGATCGATGAGGGTCTCCGGTTTCCCAGCATCCAGCCATTCAGCCACCCATGGTGGCGCATGTTTTTCACGACTCTTGCGGTGAAGTAAGTTGAGCGCTCGGTAAAATTGCAACAATACACGGCCAAGCTTTTCGAGTTGCTTCAACAAGCCTGGTTCGAGGGGGAAAGGCTCTGGACTGATGCGCCAGCTTTGTCCTGCGAACAATCCTTCCTCGGGCATGGCAGCCCGAATCTGTTTTGCCCTGCCTCTGCATACACTATCGGTGTTGATTGAAGTCAATGTTAGAGAAGGTTGATGCTCTTATCGGATCTGTCCGTTGCCAAAGCAAAGCCACTTGTAACTGGTCAGTTCTTCAAGCCCCATTGGCCCGCGTGCACCTATTTTGTCGGTACTTATCCCGATTTCCGCTCCCATGCCAAATTCCGCGCCATCCGTGAACCGGGTCGAAGCGTTCCAGTAGACCGCTGACGCATCGACGTCCCGCATGAACCATTGCGCCCTGGTTTCGTCGCTGGTGATGATGGCATCGGAATGCCCCGATCCGTAATGGTTGATGTGAGCAATAGCTGCCTCCAGATTATCGACGACTCGTATTGCCAGGACCAGGTCCAGGTATTCAGCATGCCAGTCTTCTTCGGTGGCTGTTTCAAGCTTGAGTGCCAGTTGCTGTTTTTCAATCAAGGGTTGGAGAATCGAGACCACCTCAGAGTCGCCTCTGAGTCCGACTTCATGTGCCGCCAGCTCGGTTGCGACCTTTGGCAGGTATTCCGAAGCGATGGCACGATCCACCAGAAGCGTCTCCATGGCGTTGCAGACCCCTGGCCGATGGGTTTTGGCATTGATAGCCACTCGCACTGCCATTTCCAGGTCCGCTTCCTTGTCGATATGGACATGACATACACCCTTGTAATGTTTGATGACGGGGACCTTGGAGCATGCGGCCACGGCTCTGATCAGGCCTTCTCCACCGCGCGGCATGCAAAGATCGACCAACCCGGTCAGGGAAAGAAGTGCTGGTATGGCCTCGCGATTGGTTGTTTCAAGTACCTGGATGGCCTCCGCTGGGAATTGAGGTTCACATGCGCTGGCGGCCTGAACCATGAGTCTGGCAATAACCTGATTGGAGTGGATGGCTTCCTTGCCTCCGCGCAGGATCGTGGCATTTCCAGACTTAAAACAAAGGCCAGCCGCATCGGCGGTGACGTTGGGTCGTGATTCGTAGATGATGACAATGACTCCGATGGGTGTGGCCACTTTTCTGAGAATCAGACCATTGGGGCGCTCCTTTCGATCCAGTTCCCGTCCCACCGGGTCTGGAAGTGCCGCCATTTCACGCAGACCCTGGGCCATCCCCTGGATGCGCGTCTCGTTGAGGATCAGGCGATCCACCATGGCACCTGAGAGTTTCATTTCCTGCGCGGTTTCCAAATCTTTTGCATTGGCCTCCTGGATGGCTTGTCTATTGTCCAGTAGTGCCTGTGCCATGGCCAGGAGACACCTGTTTTTTTGGTCGGTATCAAGCTGCGTCAGGCGATGTGATGCTGCCTTGGAGCGTGTTGCCACCTCCCGCATCTGTTCGGTTAAATCAATATCGCGAGAGGTTAGTTTCAAAACTCTGGAGTTGGAAAGTCATAAGTTCTGGCTTTATCCCCAAAACCAGGCCATTCGAAGATCATTTGCGCATTCTGTGGTGTCATGATAAGTCGCTGGATCGGGTTTGTGGCGTCCAAGCCCTGCTTTCCCTTGCTGTCGAAGCTTCCAAGCAGCTTCCTTGCTGCTCTTGTATAGCTGTGTATCTCCCCTGAGTCCATGCATCTTCTTTGCTTATCCATATATTTCCCAGGGAGTTGACGGTTTATCGTTCCCGGGTTGTTTTGAGGGTCGATTGAATCGGGGCTTGATCTGCCCTTATCGATCTCTAGCATGAACCTCATGAAAATCCGTTGCATCTCAAGACGACTGGTTACCTGGGTCTTTGTATTGTTTGCCCTGATTTCCTGGACTGTTCATCCCGTGCTCCGTGCGCAGGACAAGGCTCATGAGGCGGTCTTTTCCTCACCTGTCCTCGATATTGGGATTGTGGCCCGTGATCTTGAAAAGTCGGTTGCTTTTTATAGAGACGTGATTGGTTGTACGGAAGTAAAAGGTTTTTCGGCTCCTGCGGCCTTTGCAACCTCTATCGGACTGGTGGACAACATGGGTTTGACGGCCCGGGTGCTTGTGCTTGGGAGCGAAGGCAAGCAAAGTCGCATCAAGCTCATGTCCTTTGCGGGTGTCAAGACATTGCAATCCGATCAGTCATTTATTCACTCGACCCTCGGTTTCAGCTATCTCACGCTCCATGTGAAAGACTTGAAGGCCTCTATCGGGCGCTTGAAGAAAGCAGGGGTGAAGGCACTCGGGGATACCCCAGTGCCGCTTGGTGGCAAGCAAGCTTTATTGGTTTGTCGCGATCCGGACGGTAACTTTATTGAATTGATTGGTCCAGGGGCCCTGGAACCAGCAGACGGATAATTTTCTCTACAGGGATGCTACCTAGTATTTGTTCCCTTTGACTTACAGGCGCACTTTCACTGGATATCCCGAGTTTATGATACGATGAAGACACGCCCAAGGGTTGGTACCACGAAGGTGCTGGAGTTTTCAGTGACTAGTGACCATGTAATCGATTTTTCGGATGATGTGATGCCACGCATCTTATCCACCCCTTGGTTGATATGGTTTCTTGAGCATACAGCGCGTGATGCGATGCTGGCTCACCTCGAGCCTGAGGAAAGTACTGTCGGTGTCGTGGTCAATGTGGAGCATGTTTCTCCAACGCCCGTGGGTGCAAGGGTCAAATGCCAGGCGAAGGTTATTTTCATCGATAAAATGACCTTCTCTTTTGAATTGCGTGCGTGGGATGCGCAGGATCTTATCTGCAGAGGTACCCACAAATTACGGGTGATTCGCAAGGCAAGGCTGGCTCAAGTAGTGGCTCATAAAGAGGTGTGAATGTCATGGGATTTCATTTCCGATTTAATTGCTTCCAACACAGAAGATCATTGTTTGTGGTCTGCTCCAATCATGGATCCGTTTGCCATCTTGAATCCCTGACCGTATGTTCCACCTTGCAGCCCTTCAAGCAATGACACTTCATCCACTAGCACGATTTCTTCTGTTATTCACGATAAGCGCCTTTGGCGTTTCCGTTCTGCGAATCGTTGCACAAGACGTGTTCCATGAAACCACCGAAATTGAATGTGAAGGCACCTACGGGGGGCATTTGCAGGGTGTTGTTTCGGACGGGAAGTCACTTTACTGGTCCCATACCGTGCAGTTGGTCAAGACGGATCTGAAGGGTCAACAGAAGATTCGTATTGACGTCCCAGATCATCACGGGGACTTGACGTTCCAGGAAGGTAAGCTTTTCGTTGCAGTTGAATTGGGGGCATTTAATCGTGAAGCAGGGGCTGCTGATCCATGGGTCTATATCTATGACGCAGCAACCCTGACTCTTCTGAAGCGACACAGGGTTCCAGAGTTGATACATGGTTGTGGTGGCATCGCCTCCAACGGCAGCAGCTTTGTGCTCGTGGGAGGTTTACCCGGGAACCACCCGCAAAATTACGTTTTTGAATATGATACGAACTTCCAATTTCTCAGGAGGCATGTGCTTTTCAGTGGCCAGACGCGTCTTGGTATTCAGACGGCAGCCTATTTTGACGCTCATTGGTGGTTTGGATGCTATGGTGCACCTGGTAATCCAGGGCTTCTGAAAGTAAATACGGATTTTAATCTCGTGGGGCAATCTCCTGTTGATTTCAGTTACGGTATTGCAGCCTTGAATGAAACCACATGGATGCGTGGACAGTGTTTTGAGAGCAACACACGCGGCAAAGTGACTTTTGTGCAGGGTAAAGGGATTCCAGCAACCAAGCCGGCCATTTCGGAATTCACCGTCGATGACGAGGGCAATCTCTGGGTACTCCGGGAGCCCGGGCTCGCAGCCGACGAAGGTCGTCTGTTCGACGTGTTCGACTCTGACGGGCGGTTTCT
>JAAZXX010000316.1 GCA_014239995.1 Verrucomicrobiia bacterium | reverse complement strand
ACTTCTTTTCGAGAACTGGAACCCACCTAATCTACGTGTCACTCAGAGGGAAGCTGGTATGGTGTATGATCCATGGTTCTACCATTTGGATACAGCACGGTAGAACCATGGATACAGCACCAACCTCCGTTTCGCCTGTTGCTCGTCACGTAGCTGACATCCCCCGCTCCGGTATCCGCGACTTCTTTGAGCTGGTGCAGGGGACCCCGGATATTATCTCTCTTGGGGTAGGGGAGCCCGATTTCGTTACTCCCTGGAGAATCCGTGAGGCGGCTATTTATTCATTGGAAAGGGGGCGAACATCCTACACATCGAACCTTGGATTGATGAAGCTGAGGCAATCGATTCATCGTTATGTGGAAACACACTTTGATGTGGCCTACAATCCCAGTTCGGAGGTGCTGGTCACTGTGGGGGTGAGTGAAGCGCTTGATTTAGCCTTGCGTGCACTTGTAGATCCAGGGGATGAAATTATTTTTCATGCTCCTTGCTATGTGAGTTATGCGCCAAGCATTGTGATGGCGCATGGGGTTCCTGTCGTTGTAGCATGTAAGGCCGAGGATGGATTTGTACTGGATCCGGAGGCCTTTGAACGCGCAATCACCAGCAAAACCAAGGCGCTTGTTCTTAATTTTCCAACCAACCCTACCGGTGGTACCCTTTCCCTAGAACAGGTTCAGCGTATAGCATCCATTGCGATCAAGCATGATCTGGTGGTTATTAGTGATGAGATTTATTCGGAACTCACCTACGAGGGGAGACATGTATCCATTGCAGCTGTTCCAGGTATGAGGGAGCGTACGATATTTCTCCACGGTGTTTCCAAGGCTTTCGCCATGACTGGATTCAGGATCGGTTACGCATGTGCCCCCGAAAACCTGATTGAAGCCATGCTTCGAGTCCATCAGTATAGTATGCTCTGCGCAGGCATCACAAGTCAGGAGGCGGCGATTGAAGCTCTCGATCATGGTTTCGACGAAGTGATTGGGATGCGTGATCATTACCTTGCACGTCGTAATTATATCGTAAAAGCACTCAATGAAATGGGTTTGCATTGCCATTTGCCACGAGGAAGCTTTTACGTTTTTCCTTCCATTGAGTCAACAGGACTGAATTCAAAAGATTTTGCCTTGCGTTTGCTTCAGGAAGCCAAGGTTGCTTGCGTGCCAGGAACTGCCTTTGGTGCATGCGGCGAGGGATTCTTGAGATGTTGTTTTGCCGCATCACTCCCACAGATTGAGACTGCTGTTGAGCGCATGGCAAAATTTGTTTCCAAAGGATAAAGATTCCCGACATCACCTATCTGTTTCAAACAGTTGGCGGATCACTTCCTCAATGGGAACTTCTTCGATATTCAAGTCAACCACTGGCAGCATACCAAGCAGTACCTTGGAAACTTCGATCACGGATTTTCTCTTAACTCGTATTTGAAGTTTGCCATCCTTGTAAGACTCGATTACTCCCATTTGTTCGCATACCTCAGGGAGCAGTTCGGGTGCCTCACTCATCTGGATGTTAATGCGTTTTTCATCCACGAATTGGTTGAGAATTCCCTGAAGACTTCCGTCATAAAAAAGGTTTCCCTTGTCGATGATCATTACTCTTTTACAAAGCTCCTCGATATCTGCCATGTAATGGCTAGTCAAGATGATAGTCGTCTTGCGCTCTGTATTAAGGTGTTTTAGAAAGTCTCTTACCGTTTTCTGTGAAACGACATCCAATCCAATAGTTGGCTCATCCAGAAACAATATTTTTGGTTGATGGATGAGGGATGCGATGAGCTCCATTTTCATACGTTCTCCCAGTGAGAGTTCGCGAACCATGACATCCAACTGCTCAGTCACAGCCAGCATTTCTGCCATCTCTGCCAAGCTTACCTTCCATTGCTTATCATCCAGGCTGTAAATCCTGGCATTCAGCGCGAGGGATTCTCTTGCCGGAAGGTCCCACCAAAGTTGGTTTTTTTGCCCAAGAAGTAGGGCAAATCGTCGACGGTAATCATCATGTCTTTCCCATGGAGTGTAGCCCAGTACTGACACTGACCCTTTGGAAGGATAGAGAAGACCGGATAATATTTTCATGGTCGTGGTTTTGCCTGCTCCATTAGGGCCCATAAAACCGACCAGTTCTCCTTCCTCGATGTGGAAAGAGATTTGATTTACAGCATTGGTGACATCATATTCACGGCTAAAAAGGCCCTTGAATGAGCCCCAAAATCCGGCCTTCTTCCTATACTTATGATAGGTCTTGGTCAGGTTGCTTACTTGGATGATAGGCACAACATACTAACTCTGGAATGCATCTGCATACTGCTGAAAACGCACAGTTATGCGTTGATTCATGGATGACAGCAATGAGGATTATTGAAGCTGGCGTTCAAGATAAAGCACGGCTTGTCGAACCGAGGTATCCATCTCCATGCGGTCCTTGACCAGCCGACAAGCGTGCAGAACCGTGCCATGATCTCTGCCTCCGAATGCGCCCCCTATGACATTAAGTGAACTTTCTGTCAACTGTCTCGAAAGATACATGGCGATTTGACGGGGAAAAGCAATGTATTCCGGTCTTCTTCGGCTGGTCATGTCAACCAGACGAATGTCATAGTGCTCTGCAACTTTTTTCTGGATGACATCAATGCTGATTGCAGATTTCCCTTCTTCCTGAAGGGCATCCCTCAGTAACTGCTCAGCTATTTCAAGCGTGAGCTCCTGTTTGGTCAGGGAGGAGAAAGCTGCTACACGCAGCAGTGCCCCTTCGAGCCTTCTAATGTTGGCTCGTATGTTGTTGGCAATGTATTCAACGATTTCACGTGGAATACTCACGCCCATGGATTTTTCCTTGTTAAGCAAGATAGCCAGGCGCGTTTCTACGTCTGGTGGTTGCAGATCTGCTGAAAGCCCCCATTCAAAGCGCGAACTGAGTCGCTGTTCCAGACCATCAATCTCACACGCCGGGCTATCACAACTGAGTACAATCTGCTTGTGTGCCTCGTGGAGGGCATTGAACGTGTGAAAAAACTCTTCTTGTATCCGTTCTTTTCCGGAAAGGAATTGAATGTCGTCAATCAGAAGCACGTCCGTCTGCCGATAGCGTTTACGAAATTTAACCAATTGGTTGTTTTGGATACCGTCGATAAATTCATTTGTGAATTTTTCACATGAAAGGTATGCAACGCGTGCATTGCGCTTTCTATGCAGTACCTGATGTCCAATTGCATGCAACAAATGCGTTTTGCCTAGACCTACACCACCATAAAGGAAGAGTGGATTGTAGGATTTTCCAGGTAGTTGGGCAACGGCAAGTGCTGCACTGTGTGCCATACGGTTATTGGCTCCCACCACGAAGGAATCAAAATTATAGAAAGGATTGAAGCCATTCTGGGCATGATCTGGCTTTTTATCGGGAACTGAGGGTGTGACTGGACCTTTGGCAATGGTAGAGGTTTTCTCATTGCTCATGGCGGGATGTTCCAGCCCATTCTGCGTTTGAGGGGTTTCATTTGATTCCACACGGTAGGCAATCCCTAATTTATCCTCTGATGTTTCACCTACGACCTCTTCCAGAAGATGATGGTAGTTATCCTTGAGCCACACCTCACAGAAGTCGTTAGCGACTTGCAATATGAGCACGTTATTATCGATGTGAGTGGGAACGATAGGAGCAAACCAGAGCTTGAAGACCTCATCATTCAGCATGGCTTTAAGTTTCTTTAAAGCCCTGCTCCACAGTATTGCCGCTTCGTTGCGCATGTTGTCAGATTTACCAGTAAATGCGTGGGTTTAACGATTTATTCACCTTACTTTATTGCCGTCTTGTGGCCCCTCGATGCTTCCAGCAGAAACGGTTCCGTAAATTACTCTGCATCCGAATTAAGAATTGCCATGACTGGTTGGATGAATGCCTTGTGAATTGTAAGCATAAGGTAATAAATAGTTTATGAAAATTTAAGTTCTAATGTTTGTAATTAATTTTAGTGACTTACTTCTGTCACACCCAGCGCGGATTTCAGATTAGCCCTAACAAGTAAGCCTCTTCTAGAATAATGTATTCATAGTTATTCACGACTTATTCACAATGCCTGAAAAAGCTTGAAACGGACAAAAAAATCATCAAACCGATTACCGGTGGAGGGTTTATCGACCTCACATTCTTGACTCATTCTGGGGTTTCTGGCACGCAAGCAGATCACACGAATCCTATCTGATAAAAACCCAGGCTGTGGTAGTATCTTACCCTGATCTTCGGGTTGCTGGCAATCGGGAAACTGAAGAAATTTCTCAAATTCAAAATAAACGACATCATGACTTCATTTCCTCGACAACAGCGGCGTGTGTAGAGAAGTTAATAATTCGGATTTTAGTGCCCAGGGGAAGCATTGGCCCGTTGGTGATTACGTCCAGAGTCCTTTTCCCAAAACGGGCCTTGCCACCTGGTCTCAAGGCGGACATTGCGATTCCCTCAGACCCCAGTATGGATTGTTCGTTTTCTGCACGGTGCTGCACGCTTTGTTCGCCACTTGATGTTGCCGAAACCAACTGATGATAAAAGTTTGTTTTGGGAAGCAGAACGCTCAATGCAAGGATGCATAAGATGGACCCCACGAGTGCCTGACTGAATACGCTCAGCGAATGCATGAAGAGATGTGCTGGGGGCATTTGCCAAACAGGTAGGGTGGGGTCCAGGTCCACCAAGCCCATCAGGATGGACCATGCCATGAGCACGATGCCTGCAAGTCCAATCACGATGGTTCCCGGTAGAAAAAAGAGTTCGACGATCAACAGACAGACACCGAGAGCAAAGAATACCGCCCACTCCAGACCTGATAAGCCTGCGATGTAGCCACCCATGAAGTAAATCGCAAAGGAAACAATCCCAAGGATGCCTGGTATTCCGAAACCTGGAGTCTTAAACTCGAGGTAGATACCGATGATACCCAGAATTAAAAGCAATGGGCTGAGTTTATTTATCCAGGTACCCAAGTCCTCTGCTCCCGTAGGTACGATGCGTACTTGTTTTGCATCAGCATAACCAATTTTTTCCAGCAATGCTTCCATAGATGCAACCGTGCCCAAACTCAGTAAGGGAACCGGTGGATCACCGAACATGGCCTCGGCTTCTGTATTGGTGAGGGTGAGAATCTGCCCTTTTT
>JAAZXX010000315.1 GCA_014239995.1 Verrucomicrobiia bacterium | reverse complement strand
GCGTATTGTGCATGCCCACATCGTAATGGGATCCTCCTTCGGTATCATGCACTTTGCGTTACAAAGTTGATAAGTCAAGTTATTCCTTTCATTTTAGAATGGTACCATTTTCTGCTGTATGAGTTTTTTCATAATGCATCAGCTTGGTCTGCTCTCCTCAAACGTGGTGACGCAGGTGCCAGAAACAGATCTGGGAAGAGCCCGGATTGATGACGGGTCGTTTAGGTGTGACGCGCACGCCTCAATGGTTACAATAGAGCATGCTGTTTCAATGCACACGCAAGGCACTTTCCATGAATTACTGGTGCAGTGCCTTCCTCATGCTCACCCTTCACATCCATCATTTTTTTACCAGCCACGTTCTGAGTGCTGACCAGCGCCCCAACGTGATCCTGATTTTGTGTGATGATCATCGGCACGATACCATGGGATTCATGGGGCACCCATTCATACAAACGCCTCATATGGATCGTTTGGCACGAGAAGGTTTGCACTTTCGGAATGCATTCGTGACGACGTCTCTCTGCAGCCCCAGCCGTGCATCCATCCTCACCGGCATGTATGCCCACAAACACGGTGTGATTGACAATTACAATCCCGTGCCTGAGGCATTGACTTTCTTTCCGCAGCTGCTTCAGAGCGCCGGGTATCAGACCGCCTTCATCGGGAAATGGCACATGGGAGGTAATGAGGATGAACCCCAGCGCGGTTTCGACCACTGGGCCAGTTTTAAGGGGCAAGGCGTTTATTGGACAGATCCATCCAAATCTTCCGTCAAGGGGCGTTTTGTTCCTCAAGCAAGCAGGGATGGTTTTAATTTCAACGGAAACATGCGTGTGCCCCAGAAAGGTTATATTACCGATGAGCTTACCCAATACAGTTTGGAATGGCTTGAAAACCTCAAGGGATCAAAACCTTTTTTTCTGTATCTATCCCATAAGGCTGCTCACGCAGATTTTATTCCTGCGGAGCGTCACGCTTACCGCTACAAGGACCAAAAGCTGCCTATAGACAAGGACTGGAAGGATGACGTTTCGATTGCTCAATCCAAGCCTCTTTGGGTGCGGAATCAGCGAAACAGTCGCCATGGAGTCGAATTTGCCTACTATTCCCGATTGGATATGGAACAGTATTATCAACGCTATTGTGAGACGCTTCTTGCTGTAGATGACAGTGTTGGGGCATTGATGTCTTGGTTGGATCGGTCAGGCAAAGCCGACAACACGGTCGTGCTTTACATGGGGGATAATGGGTTTCTTTTTGGAGAGCACGGGCTCATCGATAAACGTAATGCATACGAGGAGTCGATGCGCATTCCTTTGATCATCAGATATCCCCGCTTCATCAAAGGTGGATCGGTGGTTTCAGCCCTGGTTGCCAACATTGACATTGCACCAACGCTCCTGCACGTCGCTGGCATGACGCCGCCTGAGGATATGGATGGTCATTCCTTTTTCCCTCTTCTTCAAGACGCTAGGTCCCCATGGCGGAAGCATCTTTTGTATGAGTATTTTTGGGAGAGGAACTATCCGCAAACCCCGACGATCCATGCCTTGCGAGGGGATCGCTACAAATATATTCGCTATCATGGTGTGTGGGATAAGGATGAACTTTATGATCTTCAGAAGGATCCACGGGAGTTGCATAACCTCATCAGGTCACCTGATCATGAGGAACGTATCAGGAAAATGAACACAACCCTCTTTGACCTTCTCAAGAAATCGAGTGGTGATTCGATTCCACTCCAACGCGATCGTGGAAGACAGTTTTTTCATCGAGCCAGCGAAGGGTCAAGTGCTGTCGGGTTTCCACCCGATTTCTTGCATTAAGACATCCTCAAGACGTGTGGTCCTGAAGCCAATACTATGCCAAGCAATCCTCTACGGTGGTCAAAAAAGTATCCGGAATCATCAAAAAGACCTCTAGCCCCAAATCGTGGGCTTTCTCATGCCTCCCAGCGATTCAAAAGCCCATTTTTCATCAAAAAACGGTTCGTTCTTTTTCTCGGTTGACATCAAATGGAATTACCTGAATATTTTAATTAAGGAGGCCGTTTTTGATGATTAATTATCCTGTTTGGAGGCAGGATCCTGTTTATTTGTTATGGATTCTTGGCTCGTTGTCTTCGTTTGCTGTATCATTGGGTGCATTCCTGGTTGGCCTCTCTTCGTCCTTAGAAAGGAAGAGAGGCTCAGGCGTCTGAAGTCGAATGAGTCCTGGAGATTCATTTTTGCTTTCCTTCCGAACTGGAGTGACTTCATCCGCGGTTCCGCCGTGTCGCTTGTCCTTGGTCTTTGGTTTAACTCCTATGTTCGCCTCCATCCTGAATCCAGCCTGCTGGCTCTAGGTGCTGTTTTCACCGTGATGGCTGCCGGTACCTTGGTACAGAGTCTTTTCCTTCAGCATCATCGCCTTCTTGTTGTCCCCGTTTTTTACATCTTCGGACTGCATCTGTTCATCGCCGGTTGGGACATCGGATTATTGTCCGTGCTTGGTGCCCTAGGTATCAGCTATGGATTCAAATCTCCCTTGCTTGCCCCACCTTTGGCTGGAATCATATTGCTTGTCAGCGGATTTGTGATCAATGTTCCCATCACCATCTTGACGGTTGGTGTGGTGGTTGCCATCATCCCAGCTTCCCTTGCTCTGGTCACGGGCAGAACCACCAGCCTGCCCTATTTGCAACGCTCCGGACGATTCTAACGGGTGCGCTGTAATGGATGATGGCGCATGCGGTGTGGTGTCCTGCGAGCGGACCGTCATCATCATGAACGCAGCCCGCACCTAATCTCCTTGCACAATAAGGATTCCATTCTTAAAAATCTTGGGTGCTGAAGACACAAATCATAGCCGTTGCCAATCAGAAGGGAGGCGTGGGAAAAACCACGACCACAGTCAACCTATCCGCATGTCTTGCTGCTGAGGGATGGCGTGTGTTGCTCGTTGACCTGGATTCGCAGGCCAACGCGACCAGTGGACTCGGACTGGATAAAGAAGAAGGTGCCAGTGCGTATCGTCCTTTACTCGGGGAGGGTAACCTCGCCGACAAGATAAAGACTTCGTCTTTTCGCGGTCTGGACATTATCCCCTCTGAGGTTGATCTTTGCGGTGCGGAAATTGAACTGGCCCAGAGCGATCGGCACTTACACCGTTTCAAGGATGCGCTGGAACCATTGATCCGATCTGCCCGCTATGATGTCGTTCTCATAGATTGTCCACCCTCTTTGGCGGTGATAACTCTCAACGCCTTCTGTGCCGCTGATTATCTCCTTGTGCCCCTTCAGTGCGAGTATTATGCCTTGGAGGGAATTGCCATGCTCACGCGTGTCATGAACCAGCTCAAGGAGTCGGGAGCCAATGCTGACATAGATTTGTTAGGTGTTGTCATGACAATGTTTGACGCCCGTACTCGACTTTCCCATCAGGTTGTGGAGGAGGTCAGGGGCTTTTTTGGTGACAAGGTTTTTGACACGGTGATTCCTCGAACCACGCGCCTGGCAGAAGCTCCGAGTCATGGTAAGCCCATTATTGAATATGATCCCTACAGCGCAGGTGCTGCCGCCTATGAAGTGCTTGCACTGGAGGTGAAGTCGAAGCTTCAAATGCACTCTCCGGGGATTGTCCCGCAGGAAGTTCCGCCCCAGTAGCAGTTGGAACATTGCCGATTACCTGTCAAGCTCGGGGTTCATCATGCCAAGGGTGGCCTTTTCTTGCACACTCGTTTTTGATGGATTGCTGATATTTCAGTCATGAAGGGGTCTGCCTGTTGCCAATGAAAAAGGCTCTGTCGTTGAAGCAACGATCACTGGATGCAGGCTCATTTTTCCACGGCGATTGTCTCCACGAAAAGTAGTCCAGATGAATGCTGCAGAGGCGACAGCACTGTCTTCAGTTTTCTTCGCCACTCACTTGGTATTTTCGATTTCAAGGGGCTTTTGCACTCTCACAACTAAAGTCCAGGAAACATTCCTGTCCACATTTTCACTGATAGATTTGAATGTGAGCAGATTGTCGAGGCATGGACTGATGGGTCTTATTTTTCGTGCCTGCGCATGTGAAATGCTTCATAGTGAGCTCATGGGTTTTATTGATATGATACACTGTTCTGGCCCTGCTTCATGGCGAAGGCTCGCCCTTGCCCTTGTGGTGCTTTTGTTTTTTGGCGGCTCAGGGATGGCACAGCAAAAGCCATTGCGCAACACGGGTTATGTACCCCTGATAGACCGTGGTCTACGGATGAGTCTATGGGCACGTGAACCCCTGCTGAAAAACCCAGTTGCGCTCAGTTTTGATGACCAAGGACGATTGTATGTGGTTGAAACAGCTCGACGGGGTTCCGTTGATATCGATATCAGGGCTCACAAGCAGTGGGTGAAGGAGGATCTTGGTTCGGACTCCATTCCCAGGCAGCGTGAGTTGTTTCGTATGTGGATGGCGCCAGAAAAAAGCCTTGAAAATCGCTCTTGGCTGCAGGATCGGAATCGGGATGAAAGCCATGATTGGAGAGACCTGACCATGGTTAAAGAGCGCGTTCATCTCATTGAGGACTTAGATGGGGATGGGACAGCCGACAAGAGTCAGGTCTTTGCCGAGGGATTTAATGAATTCAACAATGGAGTCGCAGCGGGTGTGCTTCCCTATGGAGATCAGGTCTTCTTCACCGTTTATCCTGATGTCTGGCGCCTTCGGGATACGGATGGAGATGGTATATCCGATGATAACGAGATCATGTTTCGTGGCTTTGGTGTGCATGCCGCCTACGATGGTCACGATATTCATGGATTGACGGTTGGTCCCGATGGCTGGATTTATTTCTCAGTAGGGGATAATGGAACCTCGGTCAAGACCAAAGAGGGGAAGCGTCTCCATCATCCCAACACGGGCGGCGTCCTTCGCATGAAACCCGATGGTTCCAACCTGGAATTTTATGCCATTGGCTTGCGTAATGTTCAGGAAATTGCTTTTGACGATTACGGTAACCTTTTCTCTGTCGATAATGATGGAGATATCCGAGGAGAGAGGGAGCGCTTTGTCTATATCACGGAAGGATCTGACTCCGGGTGGCGGCTTAATTGGCAATTTAGAACGCAGGGATGGTCTCCGCATACGGGAATGCCCACCTACAGCCCCTGGATTGAGGAAAAGATGTGGT
>JAAZXX010000314.1 GCA_014239995.1 Verrucomicrobiia bacterium | reverse complement strand
CCGTTCCTCATACCCTCCTTATTGATGCTGAAGGGGTGATTCAGGCCATCAACCCAAAACCGCAGGCATTGGAGCTTTTCCTCAATGCGGAGGAAATCCCGATGAAGACCCGGGATCAGAAAACTCCTGCGACCATGATACCCTCCCTGGACAGGCTGGAGGATCTAGCCAGGCTGGAGGATGGCATGGATGCATGGGCGACCTATGCGCGCGCCTTGTTTTTATGGGGTGGAGATGCAAGACTCCCAGAGGTCATCAGGGCCTATCAACGTGCCCTTGAGAGGGGGACTGATGATGGTTGGCTGCACTTTCGAATGGGTGTTGCCTACCGTCGCCTGTTTGATCTTTCAGGGAGTCAAATGTCGTATTTCCGCCATGCTGTTCGGCATTGGCAAATAGCGCTTGAAAGGGATCCAAACCAATACATCTGGCGGCGTCGCATTCAGCAATACGGACCGAGACTGGACAAACCATACGCGTTTTACGATTGGGTGGGCCAGGCGCGCATGGAAGTTTTGCAACGAGGTGGGCAGCCCCATGCACTGCGTGTGGAGCCTTCAGGTGCAGAGTTTGCCCTTCCCTTGAGAGTCGGGCAAACCAACACCAACAAAGACAAGGAACCGGATCCACTGGATAAGGTGTTCCGAGCTGAAAAGGGTGACATGGTCTTGGAAAAAACCGTGGTGGCTTCAACGGGGGATGGCATGAAGGCCCTGCGTGTGCACTTCTCCATGCTCCCTGCTCCTCGAAAAGAAATGTATTGGAACAATGAAGCGGAGCCCCTCATGGTTTGGATTCATCCAGCGCAGGGTTGGAGTGGGGGAGGGCAATTGCTGATCCACGCCTCTCCCCCTGAAGTCACCGATCGCAAACCCAGACACCTTGAGTTTGAATTGGAGCGATCCATGACCAATGCCGCCGATACCATCAGCGGCTATGCCCTTTACAATGTCTGTGAGTCAGTCAATGGCATCTGTCTTTATCGTAGAGAGGATTTCACCATCAATCTGCTGCAGCCATAGTCGATGGAAAAGTGTCATCAAGTTTTTTGGCAACAGTTACTGGAGCCAGTGGTGAGTTTGTCTGGTGAAATGATCGAAACCACTGTTCTTCCACGGACTGAAAACACATTTCTTTTCCCTGGTGTATCAGTCTGACTTGGCGTGCGTGGAGTGCGTGGTAGGGAAGGATGAGTTCCTTGCGTTGTGCATGGGTTAATGTGCCTTCGACAAGCGCCAGATAATAATGCTCGCCCAGTCCGTACAGCTTGTCTCCAACAATCGGGTGCCCGAGGTGCTGAAGATGGATACGAATCTGATGCTTGCGACCCGTTCTGGGCTTGGCTTCCAGCAGTGCGAATTTTTCATCGCGGTGCTCCCATCGTTTTACCACCTTGAAGACCGTTGAGGCCGTTACACCGTCCGGAATGACGCAATCCTTGATGACCACGGGGCTTGCCCTGTCCTTGCCCAGTGGGGCATGACTTTCAAAAGTATCCTGCTCAGGCCAGCCATATACAATGGCATCATACTTTTTTTCCACCTTGCGGGCTTCCCATTGCATGCGCAGTGATCGAGCGGTGTCACGATCCTTGGCAATGAGGACGACCCCACTGGTTTCACGGTCCAGCCGGTTGATCATGTGTCCTTCGGAGGCCTCATCCAGATAAAGCCGCACTCGACTGATCAGGCTGGAATAGACATCACCCTTGGTGGGGTGGCAAACCAGGTCAGCTGGCTTATCTGCCACCAGCAGGGTGTCATCCTCGTAAATAACTGGGAATAGAGGATCTGGAATCATGTTGAATTATCACGGATTGTTTCCCGTTAAAGGGTCCGCCCCTGGTTGGCTCCTCTTGGAGTCAACATTTCCAGCACGAGGAAGGCTGGAGATTCTCATATCGATGGATACACCCACGGTGTGCGGTAATCACGTTGAATCATTCTTTCAGCTTCCGGGTCATTCAAAATGGTCTCCCTGCTGCCATCCCACTGAATGCTTCGGCCCAGTTTGTGTGAAATCATGCCCAGCATGGGGAGCACGCTGGAGCGGTGGGCGACTTCCATGCCAGCTACTGGCGTGCCGCCCTCGTCTGCGGCACGCAGGAAGTCCTTCCACAATGGGGTGACATTGTGTCCATCCTTTTAGTTGTCGAAGGAGGGATCCTCGTGCACCACGGGCTCCCCTTTGCTCTTTGGATAAAAAGTCCAGCCGTCACGCCAGCCCATATGAAACACGCCCTTGCTTCCGTAAAAATAGGCTCCAATGCGATGATGTTCCTGGGCGTTACCTGCGTATTTACGATGTTCCCAGACGGCCGTGAAGTTTTCGAACGCGTAGCTGACAGTCTGGGTATCCGGCGCGTCACTGGTGGATCCCTCTTTGTCGTTGAAGATGGCTGGTCCCAGCACGGGGCGTCCGCCGGTTGAATAGACGGTTTTGGGGGATGTCTCCTCGCTCCACCACAAGAGCTGATCCAGCCAATGGACACCCCAGTCACCCAGGGTGCCGTTGGCGTAATCGAGGAAGTTACGCCATCCTCCCGGGGTCAGTTTGCGGCAGTAAGGCCGACTGGGGGCAGGCCCACACCACATGTCCCAATCCATGCCCGTGGGCGGTTTGGTGTGACCGACCGGTGTTTCCGGTCCACCGCCACCTCCGGTAACAAACAGTTTGACCATTCCAATAGTGCCGACCTTGCCGGATTTGAGGAATTGCATTCCGGAGAGGTGATGTGGTCCGATTCTTCGATGAAGTCCCACCTGCACCGCGCGATCCGATGCCCTGGATGCATGCAGCATGGCGCGACTTTCCCCGATGGTGTGGCTGGTGGGTTTCTCGACGTAGACGTGTGCACCCGTTTTAAGGGCTTCGATGCATGGAAGCGCATGCCAATGGTCGGGGGTGGCCACGATCACCACCTCAGGACGTTCCCTCTGGAGGAGATCCCTGTAGTCCTTGTAGCATCGCGGTTGCTCTCCTGTCCTTTGACTCACTTCATCTTTTGAGGCCAGCATGGGGCGTTCATAGACATCACACAGGCCGACGACCTTGGCACGTTTTGCTGCCATGGCCTCATGCAGCACATTCATGCCCCACCATCCGCATCCGATCAGTGCGGTTCGGTAACGTGCGGGAGGTGCCGCCTTGATGTATGGAGCAACCCCAAAGAATAAACTCGCCTGCAGCCCCTGCTGAATGAAAGCTCGGCGATTCCTGTTTGTTTTCAGCTTGGAATGCATATGGAATCCATTCGTTCTAGGGGGTTTACAGTCGGACGTCCAGGCAGATTGTGCGTCCCTTGGAATTCCTGACGTAAATCAGCCCGTTAGACAACACAGGTACTGTCCAGCATTTACCATTCAGCACCTTGGCACGTGCGGTGGGGAGAAACCCCTCTGGACTTGCTGGTGCGATGAGTAGTTCGCCTTGCGCACTCAGGATAATGAGCTGTTCGTCGGCGGCTGCAACCGAGCCGTATTTGAAGGTGCTTTCCTCCCAGACGACTTTGCCCGTCTTGCGCTCGATGCACTTGAGTGGAGCCCTTGATCCTCCATTTCCATCAAAACCGAAAAGGTGTCCTCCGAGCAATACAGGAGCGTTCTGCTGGGTGCGTAGTTCTCGGTTTGTCCATGCAACCTCAGCCACCGCCCCGTTAAGTTTGAAGAGCCCGTGTCCCTTGCCATAGCCAGATCCAACCCAGACTTCGTTTTGAACAATGATGGGGTCTGCAGCATTGACGCCATAACGCGTTGGCCATTTGATTTCCCATATCTTGCTCCCAGTGGTGGGGTCCGCAGCCAGGAAACTGTTCCCTGAGCTCAGGGCCACGTAGGTCTTGTCTGCGATCTCAAATGGCAGTGGGGTGCTGTAGCCGGATTCTTCGTCATTGGACAGCCAGATTGTTTTTCCGGTTTTTTTGTCCACCGCCATCCCTCCTCCACCCACATTCAGGATCAGGTGATCTCCGTGGACCAGGGGTGAGCCGTTGAATCCCCAGTCCGGAAGACGCAGGCCTTCTTCCTGCTCGAGCTGTCGTTGCCATACCGTGTGGCCTTGCTTTCCATCCAGACAAAAAAGGTCTCCCCATTTGCTGAGGACGTAAACCTTGCCGAGATCAACCGTTGGGGTTGACCCGGGACCTCCCTCGTAGAATTTGGCGCCGATCTTGCTCTCATAAACGTGCGTCCAGAGTGTTTTTCCACTGACGGCGTCCAGAGCGTAAACCGTATCCTTCTTGTCTTGGTTACCAAGGGTGAAAAGTTTTCCATCTGCCACGCTCATGGATGAGAAACCTGTTCCGACGGATGCTTCCCAAAGTTTGGGAGGGCCTGTTTTTGGCCAGGTTTTTCGCCAGCTGGTTTCCTTGGAAATACCGTTGTGCTCAGGACCCCGGAACATGGGCCAGTCGGATGCCTCGGTTGAGGTGCTGATGCAGGTCAGTATTCCGATCAAGGTGGTGTTGAATTTTTTCATGACACTAAATGTTTCGCTTCGCAGAACTATTGCATGTTATACTCCGGACGGATCTCATGACAAGCAACTCATGCAGGATTCACGATTCACGCAATAACTCTGGACTTTGCCTGGTAACCGCGGATTGATGGACTTCCCCTCACTCTTGGGTTGAACATTCCGCCGTCCTTGAGCATAGTAGCATCTTCACCTGCTGTTAACCGTTCATCCAGGCATTACCTCATGGGATCGACCTCACTTGCCCTCTTGTCATTGCTACCGATTGTGGTGGTGATGGTGTTCCTGGTTGTGCTGCGATGGCCAGCCAGTCGAGCCATGCCGCTTTCCTACGTGACAGCGGCCGGACTTGCGCTGCTGGTTTGGAAAATCAGTGCGACCCAGGTGTTTGCCGCTTCGCTCAAGGGATTGATCGTTGCTGCCAGCCTTCTGTATATCATTTTTGGAGCGATTTTATTGTTGAATACGCTGCGGGAGAGTGGCGCCATCGCCACGATTCGAGCCGGTTTTACTTCCATCACTCCTGATAGACGTATTCAGGTCATTCTAATCGCTTGGCTCTTTGGATCCTTCATCGAGGGCTCTGCTGGTTTTGGCTCCCCAGCAGCCGTGGTGGTTCCATTGTTGGTGGGACTTGGTTTTCCAGCAATGGCAGCCGTGGTGGCAGGTATGATCATTCAGAGCACCCCG
>JAAZXX010000313.1 GCA_014239995.1 Verrucomicrobiia bacterium | reverse complement strand
TAAATTAAAAGTTCTGTATTGTTTACTAGGATCTGAGCCTGCTTCAATAAGTTTATTTAACTCCTTTTTGGTAAAACTAATATCACTCCCAATAAAGATTCTTTCTTCTACTAGACCATCTGGTAAATGAAAAAAGTTGCTAATTCTATTCCGTAGGACGATATTTTGTCATGCCTTATCTTAAAAACAGGGATGTTTGCCATGCCTTCTTCAGGTTTTTGCAGCTTGTTGTTCTACTCTGTCTTAGCTGTCCAGAAGTGAGTTTAAGGGCGCAAGCCAAATCAAAATGGGAAAAACAAATTGCCGCCTTTGAAACACAAGATAAGGCATCCTTTCCGGCCAGTCATGGGGTGCTGTTTCTTGGGAGTTCAAGCATTCGAAGGTGGGATACACTTCTCATGGACTTTCCTGAACACCAGGTGATTAATCGCGGTTTTGGAGGGTCCAGAATACAGGATAGTATTCATTTTTTCAATCGTATCGTATCTCCCTACAAACCTTCTTCCATTGTTTTTTATGCAGGGGACAATGATATTGCAGGAGGGCACACCGCAGATGATGTCTATGATCACTTCAAAGACTTTGCCGAACTCGTCCATGAGCACCTTCCTAAGACGCAAATAGTATTCATTTCCATCAAACCAAGCATCAAGCGTTGGCATCTTTCGGGGGAAATGGATCGTGCAAACAACCTTATTAGAAGTCATGCAAGTTTGCATCGACGAATTGCTTTCGCTGATATTTGGAACCCCATGATCGGTCTGGACGGTAAACCCCGGCCAGAATTATTCGCTCAGGACGATTTACACCTGAATGCGGAAGGCTACAAGTTATGGACACAGGTTCTAAGACGTATCCTGTAAGCCTTTTGTCCCCACGGTGCAAAGATTGTTGCGGCAAACATCGCTCTTGAGTCCTTGGCTGTATGAAAGAGCACTTGGGTTTGATGCACCATTCCTGCGCCTTGCTAACATTGGAGTCTTGTGAAAAGGCACTTCGAGTTTCGGGTGTGGTTGCATCTGGTCTCAATTCAGAGACAAGGCCTTACCGAACACAATCCGTGCTCGACAAGGGCCACAGCTCAGGCTAAACATTGTCTAAATTGTTCCTCGAAATCTCATGAATAAGCATTCCAAAAATCTATCGGCCGTTTCTGCCGACAAGAAGGGAAAAGACCCCTCATCCAGATCCACCCGCAGGGGATTCATTAAATCCTCTTCTGCCGCGATGGCTGCGGGGGTTGTCATTCCTAATTTAATTGTCAAGGACAGGGCCTTTGCCGCCAACGACGATACCATTCGTGTTGGACTCATTGGGTGTGGAGGTCGAGGCACCGGAGCAGCAAGTCAGGCGATGAAAGCCGATTCCAATGTGATGTTGACGGCCATGGGCGACATGTACAGTGATCGTCTTGATGTCAGCCACAATGCCTTGAAAAAGGCTGCTGAAGACAAGATTCAAGTTGCCCCCGACAGCAAATTTACCGGGTTTGATGCCTACAAGAAAGTAATTGAAAGTGGTGTGGATCTTGTGATCCTTGCGACTCCTCCTGGATTCCGCCCCATGCATCTGCGTGCTGCAGTGGACGCAGGTAAACATATTTTTTGCGAGAAACCCATGGCCACTGACGCACCCGGATTACGTTCCGTCATTGCCTCTGCCGCTGACGCCAAGGCCAAGAAACTCGCCCTTGTGGCCGGTTTTTGCTGGCGGTACAATTTTGCGCGTCGTGCCCTCTACGATAAAATCCACAATGGGGACATCGGAGATGTGCGGTCCATTTACGCCACATACTACACCGGCCCAGTCAAGCCCATGCCAGCCGATGATACTCGAAAGGCAGGTATGTCCGACCTCGATTGGCAAGTTCGCAACTGGTACAATTTTACCTGGCTTGGGGGAGATAGCCTGGTGGAACAGGCCATTCACAGCGTGGACAAGATTGCCTGGTGCATGAATGATGAACCTCCGGTCAAGGCCGTTGCGACAGGGGGAAGGCAAACACCCAATAACAGCGGTAATATTTTTGACCATTTCGCAGTCTATTATGAGTACGCCAATGGACTGAGAGCTTATCTGGGAAGCCGTCAGATTGCGGGTTGTCACAACGAGAACAACGATTACATACATGGGGCCAAGGGTACGGCCGAAATCCTGGGAGGGAGACGAGTGATTATCCGAGGTGAAGAAGACTGGGGCTATCGCGGTGCGAACAACGACATGTATCAGACCGAACACAACGAGTTGTTTGCATCCATTCGGGATGGGAATCCAATCAATGACGGCGAGTGGATGTCAAGTAGCACCATGATGGGGCTCATGGGGCGCATGGCTGCTTACACGGGCAAGGAAATTACTTGGGAACAGGCCATGAACTCGCAAGAGAGATTGGTGCCGGAATTTTTTGAACCGGGTATGGAACTCCCTATTCGACCCATGTCCATGCCTGGAGTGACGCCATTTGTCTGATACCGCTTTAATACCATGTGAAAGGATAAGCTTGTTTTAGAAGTCTGGTATCGAAAGGCTTCACTGGTTTTTTCTATCTCCCTAAGCACCTTCGAGCTTATCAAAGGTTTTGCCAGCAGGTAACCACAGATTTGGATTGTTTCATCGACGCGAGGCAACCCGTGATATTTGAGCCAGATAAGGCTCTTCCTTGCTGCCCTCGAACATGACGTGGGACAGGGGCAGAATCTTGAGCTTGTGGCAACAATCCAATTCCAACCTTGTTCAATCTTACAGGTTCTCTGTTATCCAACCAGTAGCCGTGTGTCGCGCATAGCCTTTAACCGGGTTGCGGGATCAAAAAATGAACCGATCGAGTTCGTCGATGAGCAAAAATATGAATTATTACTTTCATAGAACAAATGAACAATCCTGGTGCTCATCCCTGCGGTAACAGCGATATTCTTCAAAGTTGAGGCACATTTGTGGCATGAATATATAGATGTTCATGTTGATCATGACGGGTGCAATGCCTGCTGTGCTCTTGCTTAAACTTGTTTTCCGGTCCTGAACGTAAGAGCGCCTGTGGACTTGATTGCCAACATGTCTAAGAATTTGAAGAGCATATAGACAAGCATTACCTTGCTGATCCATGATGGAGGTATCAGCAAGGACTGCTTTTTTCCGCATTCAAACGTTGGTACCAAGTATCTGAAGATCGAAGAAGTGGTTAACATATTCAAAACGCATGCACATCCTTTCGGTCTGGGATATTTTTCTCGTCTGCTTTACCTGATTTCGGATGTCGAATCAGTGAAATATTTGGACCCTGTGCTTGCATTTGCCGCTACTTGTAGCCATGCTGCACGAAGCGGTAAATGTATTGTTCCGCCCTCAAAGAACCATATTTAATATGAGCAATTCTGACGCAAAGCCAAAACTTGATTTGGATTTGGAATCGGCCTTTTTGCCGGCATGGGCACAAAAGTCTTCGGACGATAACCCTTATGCCAAGTACGAAGGAAGAGATAGGGATTTTGGTGGTGGCGACCGAAAGGGAAGACGTCGTAGGGACGATTTCGGGAAGCCATCCAGGAAACGCGAGAGTGGAGCGCAGGGCCGAGGGCCCAGACAAAGTGGTGGACGAGCCGACTCGCGGTCGACTCGCAACGATCGTCGCGGTCCAGGAGAAAATACCTCCCGTCCGGGAGCTGTGAACCGTGGTCAATCCAGAGATAAACCTAGGGCCGGAAGGGGTGACTCAAGAGATTTCAGGGGGCACGGTGGAGCCAGGCGGGATAGACCCCGTCGCAGTCGTCAGGAGATTCTGGATTCGTTGCCACAGCTTAAAACTCAGATTATCCCTGAAGCTCCTGGTGTGGCTTTGTTGGCCAAACGCATTCGTTTGCAGGGTAGGGCTTATCCCCTTTTCGATATAGCCGGATTGTTCCTTCAAAGTCCCGATCGCTACCATATTCGACTAACTTCCCAATCCCAACAGAAGGATCAGGGACAACAAAATATCTGGCAATGCAAGATGGATCAAAGCGTTTGGCTCAGTGAGGATGATGCCGTTCAACATGTGCTTCAGTCCTCCTTGGATACCTATTACAGTGCTGAAAAAACGGAGACAGATCCGCCTAAAGGTGCCTTTAATTTTGTTGCCCAGTGTGGTATGTCAGGTGTGGTACTAGGCCCTCCTAACTATCATGGATATCAGGCCCGTTTAAGGGAATTACATGAGGAACGCTTTGCTCGGATGGATTTTGAACAATACAAATCCAGAGTGAAAATTGTTCAGGACGCAGAGGTTGTTCAAAAGTGGCTGGATGAACAGAGTTGGACCACGGAATATACTGACATAAAGCAACCCGAGAATCAAAAGCTTCAATCGTTGGATGAAGTCGATGCGCACTTTCGAGCAAATTACCTCGGTGACGCCATTCTCTGCGCCCGTTCCGTCCAGATTCCTGGCGATGAGAAAAGACAGTCCTGTCCCCCTGTTCGTGACTTGGTGCGTTTCCATGTAGATGATCAAAAACGATTTCCACTTCAGTTGGCTACGGAGCTGAGTCAGCAGTTCACACGCCAAGGACTTCAGTTTTTCAAGGTCAACAAAACGGTAACCCACGTTTCCGTTTCGCGTCCCCATTATCTCGACCTTGAAACAATACCCGTCTCAACAACGGTCAAGAGTATTGTTCAATTCATCAACACAACTCCGGATTGTAATCGTAGCAAGGTAATGAACATGTTGCTGTCCGGTTCAGCCTCCACTGAATCTACAGTTGCTGAGCAACGTGAAGATGTTGCATCCCAAAACGAAACCTCCGAGAACACCGCAGCAGGTAGTAGTGAAGCATCCGTCAGTGATAGCGAGGGTGTGAAAAGCGGTGAGGCAAAAGAGGCGAGCACTGCCGCTGAGACAGCAGTCAAAGATGAGGTGGTTTTGACCCCAGAGCAAACCGCTGTAACAACAGACCTTCACTGGTTGATTCATCAGGGGCATGTGATTGAGTTTTCCAACGGCAAACTAGAAACAGCCAAGAAACCCAAGGAGCAGGCTCCCAAGAAACCCAAGGAGCAGGCTCCCAAGAAGCAGCCAAAGCCAGATAAAAGATCCACTAAGGTTTCTACCGCTGATGCCTTGAGTAAAGATGGTAAACCTTCCTCAAAATCCGTTCCTCAAGTTTTGACTTCCACCAATGCCCCTGAT
>JAAZXX010000312.1 GCA_014239995.1 Verrucomicrobiia bacterium | reverse complement strand
CCGCGGTCCCAGACTGTTTGACACCAAAACCACCCGGGAACGTGTCAAGGAGGTGGTGGGATGGTTCAAACGTCATCGGGATATCCTGGAATCAGATATCGTGCACGGGCGACGGGCAGATGGACGCGACCTGGACTGGATCCTGCATGTGAATCCTTCGCTCAAAAACAGGGGAATGCTCTGTGTTTACAACCCCCTGAACCACGAGGTGACCAAAACCATACGCCTGAATCTTTACTACACCGGGATCACAGACACGGCACAAATAAACCTGGCAGGACAGGCGGCAAAAACCTATACCCTTGCCAGGGATCATCATATCAAACTGCAGGTCACGGTGCCTCCCCAGGGGATGTCCTGGCATGTCATCCGCTGAAAACCACAGGAGTCCATATGTTGCTATCGCATCCTGTGGGGGGCACTCTCCGCCACGCGCACTAGAAGGCCGTCCGTATCTGTTCAAGATCAAGTTCAAGGAGCCCCGAGAGAACGGCCTGCAGATCCCCTTCACTGCCGTAGAGGTGGACGATGGTCTGGAGATGTGCAGCAGAAGCCCCCGGTTCCAGTGCCAATGCCGGTGAAGAGGATTCCAGTTCGTAGAAGGGACCCATCTGCTCTCCCCCGGAATCCACCGGACCGTCATTGTAACTGTTGATGGCATCGCCCCTGTATGGATGCTCCTGCATTTCCCACATGGAATTAACGTAACCTGCATGTGCCACAGGGGGAGTGTAGAGAAGCAAGGTCAGATGCTGCCCCAGGGGATCGTAACTACCGACCAAGCCAAGCGATCGCTCAGGCACCAGGCCAATCTTTCCCCGTGCCTTTCCGTCGGCACGGAAAAGAATCATTTTCTCATGTAACTTGAGGCGATCCGATGGAACCTCACCGAAATAGTCCGAACGGACGACCGGTCCAAGCACCGCCTCCGCCCCCTGACGGTAAGGAACAAATACCGTGGTGGTATCGGAAGGTTGAAACATGCAAAGCAGCCAGATCGAAAGCAACCCGGTGTCCTTTTCCCAAGCCGTGCCCCCTCGGTTGGTGACCATGTTGTCCGTCGTGTAGCCAACGGCATCCACCGCAGGCGGCAGACTGGCACCGAGAAGATCTGCCATGGAATCCCTGTCCAGCAGGGTAATGGAACGTCGCACCCCCACTTCAAAACGGGTTCCCGTGTGGTTTCTCAGGCTGAAATCATGCGTGAACAGGATGCTGCGGGCATCCTTTTCCACCACCTTCCACGGGTCGGTGTCGATGGGATCGGGAGTATGCCAGTGCTGAAATTCAAACGGAGCATCGGGCTCAAAAAAGATGGAGTACTGCCCGCCCTCCGGTCCCATCCAGAAGCGTTCCTCCCCACCAAAGGCATACATGTGATCCTCGAGCTTGCCCCTGGCACGTGCGGGTGGGAGCACCCCTTCCCTGATGACATCGCGATTGATCCAACCACTGCTGGGCCCCTGGTCACCACGCGCCGTTGAGGTCATGACACGTCCCTGATACTCCGGAACCACCACCACGGCTGCAGATCCATGCCGTAAAAGGATCGCGTCGGTATGCCGCTGCAGAAAGGCAGCATCTTCTCCAAAGACGCGCTTCATCCCTCCCTGAACTCCAATCGTGTCCGTCTCCGTTGTAAGCTTTTCCTGTGGTGAATGAAGGCAACCCGCCATGAGCAGAACCGCAAGGCATAGCGGCAGGAAAAGCTGTTTGATTGAAACCTGTTTGATCATCTGGTCCATTGAGTTGTGGTGACTTGCAAGTGCCATGATCAACCCGCCAGCTCGGACAGGGTCAATTGAACATGCTTGAATTTCCCATGCTGCGGCATGCACCAGCATCCTGCAAGGCGGAAGGTGATGCCATACCTCGTCTCTTTTGCCATACGCTCGAATCCCATGATGACGCACAATCAAATTGAGACCCATCTGGTTCTAGTTACAACTATGCACTTGTCTCAAGGTCCGGGTAACCTTAGCAATGAGGTGTGATCCATGATGGCAAACCAATAGGCAATCAAGTCGCACGTCATGAGAAGTGGCATCGTTTATGGTGGACCCTCCTCCCATATCGAATGCTCAAACCAGTGGCTGATACAGCACGACCATGAGCAGAGGAACCAAAAAAGGACTTGCCTTGGCCATCCTTGCACTGGGTATCGCTGTCATGGGGTGGCACCATGCGCGCTCCCGTCTGCCGACAAAGCTGCCAACCACACCACCGCGCGACGAGGTGAACAAGGCCGTCCGTGAAAAAGTCGCGACCTTTCAACGCAGGGAGCAGAAAATGGCAGAAACCTTGTGGGCTGTAGAAATGCGTGCACAGGCACTGGGACGCATCGTGGAAGGATGGTGGAACCAGGTAAACGCCTCCCAGTCAAAGCTTGAAACCCTCGCCGCAGGCATGCCCACGGAACTCCTGACCGGTGAGTGGGATGTGTCCGAAACCCTTCCCCATCTCAACATCAAGCAATGGCGTTTTACGGGGGATCAACGACAACTTTCGTGGGATGCATGGAAGAAGGAAATCCATCGCGCCATCGACGCAGGCTGGGAACTGGAAACCCTTGAATGCCGTCATGTGCGATTCGATCCAGAAAAGGACACGCATCCGGAAAAGAGCACTTTCTTCTTCCGTGCCGGACTTCGCAATCCCGGTCTGCAAGAACACCTCCTCATCACGGGCCCGCTTGGCATTGAATGGATGCAGGGAGAAGAACAGGGGCAGGATGAGGTCAGGCGTATCGATACGCGCTCACTGGAGGCCATCACCTCAAATGGGCCGCCCGCGTTTGAACCGATTCTGCAAAAAACCATCACCCCACCTGAAAACGCGGATGCCATTGATCCACTGCTTGTCCAGGACATTGACGGAGACGGCCTTGCGGAGATCATACTGGCAAACAACAATCTCGTACTACACCATCGAAAAGGTGCTGGGTTTGAATCTCGCCCATTGTGTACCTTCCCACCAGGCTTGCTTTCCACTGCGGTATTTACAGACTTGAACGGAGACGGCAACCCCGACTTTCTTTGTCACAAACACGAGGGACTCGTCGTCCTGCCAGGTTCCAAGGGAGGAATCTTCGACCAATATGAGGTGATGCTGCGCCCCGCCACACCGCTTACCGTGTATCCCATGGTATTGTCCACCGGGGATATTGACGCCGATGGTGACATTGACATTTTCCTTGGCCAATACCGTATTCCCTACGAAGCGGGTGCCTTGCCCACCCCGTTTTATGATGCCAATGACGGGCATCCGTTTTTTCTGCTCAGAAACAACGGAAATTTTCAATTCGAGGACATCACCGCAAGCGCAGGACTGGATGAGGCACGGCACCGACGAGTCTACAGCGCCTCCCTCGTGGATCTTGATGGGCGCCAGGGACTGGACTTGGTGGTCGTGAGTGATTTTGCTGGCGTGGATCTCCATCTCAACAACGGCTCGGGCACCTTTCACCGTGCGCCCCGTGATTACCTCGGGGAAACCCATGGATTTGGCATGGCCCACGCCTTTTCGGATTTCAACGTGGACGGACATCCCGATCTCCTGATGATCGGAATGACCTCGCCCACCGTCGATCGACTCACCCACCTGAACCTGTGGAGGCCCGGTCTTGCCGAGGACAAGGCCATGCGGGAACACATGACCCATGGAAACCGCTTATTCCTCTCAAAGCAGGGAAAGGTATTCGAGCAGAACGTCCTGAGCCAATCCATCGCCCGTGCAGGATGGGCCTGGGGATGCACGGCTGCGGATTTCGACAATGATGGTTTCCCTGATGTCTATATCGGAAACGGGCTTGAGAGCCGTGAATCCGTCCGGGATTATGAGCCGGAGTATTGGCTGCATGACGCCTTTTTTGCCAACTCCCAGGCAGACCCTGCCGCCTACCTTTATTTCAAGGAGAAATTCGGGCGAACCCGCGGCATAGGACATTCCTACGGGGGATATGAAAGCAACCGGCTTTTCCTCAATCGCTCAGGCGCATCCTTCCTTGACGTGGGACATGTTTGGGGTCTGGGCCTGCAGCGGGACACCCGCAACGTCGTGTCGGAAGATCTGGACGGAGACGGACGCATGGATCTGCTGATGACCCATTTTGAGGCATGGCCCGATCATCGCCAGATCCTGCGCATTTATCGCAATCAAATCCAAGGTAACGACAACTGGATCGGATTCCGGATCAAGCGGGAAGCGGGGTCACCCTCGGCAGTCGGCGCAAGTCTGGTGATCCGAACGGGCAACTGGCAGGCAAGTCGCCATATAGTCACTGGCGACTCCTACCGCTCGCAGCACAGCTCCACACTCCATTTTGGTCTGGGCGAAAAAACCATGATTGATCAAGCCGCAGTGAAGTGGGCTGACGGGCACTCTCAGATCTTTGAGGATCTAAAGTCAAACTACTACTACACGGTTTCCCGGAGCAAGGGCCTCAAAATCAACGATAGGGAATGAGCTGGATGCGCTCCCCATACCAGGCAATGTCCTTCTTGCCGGCTGCATCAAATCCCTTGGCTGGCGCGGGACGATATTCAACAGGATAGGCAGATGACGGACTGAGCCATTTATGCACCTCCGCATGGCCATCGGCGAAGGAGAAACCCGCAGCCCCGTTGTGATAGGAGGCAGGGCGATCCTGCCAGTTATTGACGTTCGGGTCGGTGATGAAGAAGCCATCGTTGATGGTATCGGGATGTTCATCAAGGGTCAGGTAGGTCATGCTTGGCTGCGGGACATCCGTGGTGCGGATGAACTGACGATATTTACCCCCAAAGGCCCAGCTCTTACCCCGAGCCGTATTGTCGTTCTTGTCATTGTTGGAACGACCAAACAAGGCATTCATGGAGTTACTGCGCAAACGCTGTTGAAATCCTGCCCGTTTTTGCTCAGCGCTAAGAAAGTGATCTGCAGGACATTTGTAGATACCCACCGCCCCATCGGTGTAGGGACCCAACACGCCATTCTTGACCCAAAGCAAATTGGTGATGCTGCGATTACCAAGCGAACTGCCGGCTCCCCAGCTCATGATGTTGTTCACCCAGTTGTTGAATTTACCTGATCTGATGGCCTGTTCAGTGCCTGGAATTGTGAAGTTGTTGGCACACTTGTCGTCATTGCAATTATCGCCATCCTTGCTGGGATGCTTTTACCAGCCCTC
>JAAZXX010000311.1 GCA_014239995.1 Verrucomicrobiia bacterium | reverse complement strand
ATATCATTGGACAGGTCATAAAGCGCCAGGCCAATCTTGGTCTGTTGATATGGGTTAGGAATGCCTCCGGTTCCTCCGGGCTTTCCCGCCATCGTCCGGTAGGCATGGGGGAAATGCAGCTTCCATTGACCCATCCGCATGGCCTGCAATTCCTTTCCATAATACATGAAGTAAGCTTCATGGGGACTGACGGCCCCGGGAATGCCCTTGAGCAAAGGGGCGATGTCCTTACCGTCAATCTTGTGGCTCGGTAGTTTGGCATCGATCAATCCTGCAACCGTTGGAAGGATATCAATGGTCATGGCAGGCTGTTTGCATACCGTGCCTGCAGGAATGGTTCCGGGCCACCAGGCGATGGTGGATTCACGACAACCCCCATCAAACATGGTTCCCTTGCCCTCACGCAATGGACCTGAGGATCCTGCGTGATCTCCGTAACTCAGCCATGGACCGTTGTCGGAGGTAAAGATCACCAGGGTGTTCTTCTGGATCTTGTGTTTACGGAGTGTGTTCAGGATTTGGCCCACCGACCAGTCCACCTCCATCATCACGTCACCGAACAAACCACTCCCACTCTTGCCCTTGAATTTTTCAGAGACATAAAGAGGCACGTGCACCATGGAATGCGGTACGTATAGGAAAAAGGGCCGATCCTTATTCTGCTCGATAAATTGAACGGCACGATTCGTATACTGGGTGGTTAATTGTTCCTGATCCTCTGGCGAAACCCTGGCGTTGATCACTTCATTTTGATCTATCAAAGGCAGGTGGGGCCACCGTTTGATACGCTCCGCCATGGGAAGATCCCGCACACCCGGATGGTAAGGCCACATGTCATTGGAATAGGGCAGCCCAAAGTAATCATCAAACCCGTGCTGCATCGGCAAAAAAGACTTGTGATGTCCCAGATGCCATTTGCCGTAGATGGCAGTCGCGTAATTCTTTTGTTTACAGAGCTCCGCCAAGGTCACTTCGTTGGCATGAATACCATGCCTGGCCCTGGGCCCCAAGGCTCCCAGGATCCCAACGCGCACATTGTAACAACCTGTCAACAAACCGGCTCGGCTCGCGGAGCAGACGGCCTGGGTGACGTAGAAGTCGGTAAAGATGCGTCCCTCGTTTGCCATGCGATCCAGATGCGGCGTGGCATAGCCTTTGGCACCGAAAGGTCCAATGTCAGCATAACCCATGTCATCCATGAAGATGACAACTACATTGGGCGATCGTTCTGCAGCACTGAGGGAATGAAAACCAGGGATCCATGCCATCAAGATAAGCAGGCAAAGCATCGATTGGGCTGGATGCTGGACAAAAAAATGCCAATGGTGATATCGGTTGTTTTTCATGGTATGCATGACATCGTTTCAAAAAAACCATGCGATAGCAAGCCGGGAACAACTTTCAATCCCCTCGATAGATGCAGCGTGCGGTGCAGGTTTCAGCCACAACGATTTCACTCAGCAGTGGCAGTGATGGTTTGAGGTGTTGCCAGATCCAGAGGGCAAGGTTTTCACTGGTGGGATTCTCAAGCCCGACGATCTCATTCAGATAATAGTGATCGAGACGCTCCCACAGAGGGCGAAACGCCTTGGAGATATCCGCATAGTCCATGACCCATCCCATCAGGGGATCGCACGGCCCTTCGACCACAACTTCCACCTGAAAACTATGCCCATGCAGACGTCGGCACTTGTGGGCTTCAGGCAGGCCAGGTAAAAGGTGGGCCGCCTCGAATTGAAATGTTTTTCTGAGTTCCATGGCGTGCTTAGATTTCCCAATCCATCCAGGTCAGTAAATCTGCCAGTGCAGGCCGGCCATCATGCCGCCAGCACAAGGGTGGCTTCTGCATGGATCCCATGGGGCACACGCGCTGCACACCCCATTGCGCCAGGACCTCGACGAGTTCATTGGCCTCGGTGGGAGAGGCGGCAAGGCCGATGGTGGAAACCTTTCCGTGGACTTTTTCCATGCCACCGATGGCTTCCTGTATGTTTTCCACGCGCTTGACATAGATGAAGCGGTGCAGACAGGAAACCTGAAATAAGGGATCCTCTTCAAATATGAGGGTCCAATCGGTGGAACCTTCACTCTTCCAGCAAAAAGTTCCAGGTGTGTGCGCCGCCCGGATATCATAAAAAGAACGACGCGCAGCAATCGGAGCTGCCTGTTTTGCCGACAGTGGCCCACGTGGTTCCTCGATCTCCCGATCCTTCAGGTAATCCGCCAGCCGCTCTGCGAACTGAATGGGAGGCAATTCGGGGTTTTCCTCGACATAGATGACATGAGGGGAAAGGCAACCAAGCTGGTTCCAGGCCACAATATCATCCACCGCACGGTTGAGAAGAGCCCGAAAACCAAAACCTTGGAGAGCGCCCTTGGAAATATAGCAGGCGCTGACTTTATGGCCATAGGCAAGCAATTTGATATCCTCGGGAACCTGCTTCCGAACAGCCGAAATCGTCGCATCGGATCCTGTGACCGTAACCAAATCCGCTTCCGCATAGACGGCCTGCTCCAGGTCATCCTCGCCTCCAGGCCATTCGGCAATTTCAAGGCAAGCTCCCAGCTTCGGATCGGTGTCATAAATGGAATGGGCAAACATTCTGGTCAGAAAGGACGTTCCAGTCGCGCATTTCACAAGCTGTGAGGACTTGCTTAACAAGCCAAGGAGCATCGTGGAAAAAACACTGTTAGGAAGGTTTCCAGCAGTGATGTGCATGATGAGCTCGGGACCCAGTGCCAAGCTCATACGCTGTCCAGACCGGTCTGAGGCGTTGGCGCAAGGCTCATCCATCCGTCGAAGGTGTCCGAGGTCCTGCTCTATCAAAGCCTGAAGGTTTTCCTCGGTGATCTCGCTCATGAAATCCAGGAGACCCTTCTCAAGTGTGGTGCTCGGAAAGCCCGTGGCACTGGGACCATGTTCAAAGGTATACTGCCGTATGGGATAGTGCGGGTAGGTCCAGTGCTCCGCCACATTTGCCAGAGTGCGTATGAGACTGGCTGTACTCCGTGCCTGGAGATAGCGCTGACGATTGCGTTTTAGAGTCAGGCAGGCATCCGTGAGCATCTCCCGACTCGGCGTATTTTCTGTCGATAAATCAGCGATAAAATAATTGGGTAAGTCCATGTCCATTTGACTCGTTAAAACATCATTTCACGATGGTGCATACATATCATTGCGCCTAGGCGAGATCCGCACTTAAAAGTGAACAACCACGTTTTTCAGCTGCTTTCAGGCGCCCAAGCAACTCGAATCCCCCATGCTGGCGTACGGCGATATCCTCGGTCAAGACACTCACTGAAGACCACACATTGGCCAGGTCAATGACATGCACCATGCCGGTCTCCCCAATCCCCCCTTCAGAACCTGTTTCCGGGGAAATCACACGCACACGCGCCCAGGGCGGAAATCGAAAATAGCGCGGACGTCCTGCAGGTTCAGGATGCATGGAAGAGTGAACCTCCAGGTCGTAAGCCTGGGAGGAAAGCTCACTCATGCCATATTCACAGAGAATACGCTCCCTCCGAATGCCCAGGGCGGTGGCGAGATCCTCATGAAACCGTTGCTTGGAAAGCTCCCTGGATTGCCCCTTGTAACCGCCGGTCTCGAAAAGAAGGGAACCCGCGGGCAAGGTAAGCTGCCTGTCTTCTCTCGACAGGTAATCCAGCAGGTGAACGAAAAGAAAAGCCGTACCAAAAACATGAACAGGGCGATCGAGACCTGAAAGCACCCTGACGGTTTCTTCCATCGGAAGTGTCCACTGACGGGTCGGGGAGAGATCACCAAGAAACCTGGAAGTCATCTTTTCCTTCAGGGCAAATGAGATGGTTGCAAACATGTGAGCGAGGGATGAATGGGGGGTCCGACCGGGTTCAGGTGTCAAAAAAATGCATGCCCCCGATTCCGATGTTCCGTTCCCCCAAGGAAGGTGTTCACGGCACCAGGCAAGCAGCAGCGTTTCGTAAAGCTGCAATGACAATTCAGAATGCCAATGCCGGCTGGTCTGACGGCGCGTGGTACCGCTGGAATGAAAAACGGAGGTGCGGTGGGCCTCGGGAATACAGGACCATTCAAAGGCCTTGTATACATGTGTAGGAACGCATGGGATTTGATGCCAATGTGCGAGGGAACCATGGCCAGATCTGTTTTGATCGAGCAACGCACCAAAATGGGGATTTGCCTGGCCCTGAAGAAAAGCAAGCTCAAGGGCTGCCTCATTGAAGGCATCATCCTGCCACAGGCAGTGTTGATCCAGGATGTGACCTTGCTGCCGATGCTCGGGGTTGAGCGTTTCCAGAAGCCTTTCCTGAAACGCTCTCAATGGACTGAGGGTATCCTTCATGCGGTTTTAATGGGTACGATCGAACAGGCACAGCTGGTTTTCCGCGACAGCTACAATCACCGCCTGTCCAAAAACTCAATCATGAAACCGTATGCAGGTCAAGGCCAAGCAGGGATGGATGAAGACATCCATTGTCATTTTTCCCTGACTCGACCACCAAGAAGGATATCTTCTTGCTTGACCTTATGATCGATTTTGATTGCATATAGGGGATGAATTTCAAGCTCTGCATATCTTGCGTCCTTCTCAGCATCTTCCTATCGGGAACCACAGGATGCTACTCCACCGCCGATGGAAATAAAAAGGCAGGTGTACCTTGGTTGAAGGATTCGCTAGAGGGTCGTTACGAGCGGCCGATGGATCAAATATATGAGGCCGCCATTGAGGTCATGCGCTTCAACGGAACGGTTGTCAGTGAGAACCGTATCAATCACTCAATCATCGCACGCGTGGATGAAAGCACCATCTGGGTGAGAGTGGAGGAGGAAAGCCCCACCATCACCCGCATCGAGGTCCAAGCCCGCAGCAAGTGGGGTGGCCCGGATGTGGATCTGGCAAGCGAAATTGAGAAACAGATTGCACTTCAATTGAAGTAAGTGGGTTCAGGAAGAGTCCGTTTTCTGCGTGAAAAGGTCGGTCCCATCGGACCGACCTTTTTTTGATGTGCGGACTTCAAGATTCAAACGCTTCAATCGGTGACGGGCGCGCTCCGAGTGGCCGCTGTCAGGGAACCTTCCGATGAATTCCTCCAAGGTCAGTTTTGCTGCCTCAGCACTCCCCGAAAAGCGACAGTATATATCGGCGGTCTGGTTGTACCATCGGGCCAGCTTGCT
>JAAZXX010000310.1:4660-5181 GCA_014239995.1 Verrucomicrobiia bacterium | reverse complement strand
CCGTGGTGGCGTCCCCTGCTCAGTTCGAACCTTTAATGCAAAAAGGTCGTATATATGGGCGCGGTGCCTGTGATACCAAGGGCAGTATCGCATCGATGCTTGATGCCCTTGCCCAGTTGGTTCGTGGCTCAAATCGTCCTCGGGATACCGCTATTCACATGGCCTGTATGGTAGATGAAGAGCACGGGCAGATGGGGTCACGGGCATTTGCCCGCAGATGCAAGGCCTACGATTATGCGATCATTGGGGAACCGACTTCCAATCAACTTGTGACTGCCCATAAGGGTGTGATGTGGTTTCAGCTCCATACCTCTGGGCGTGCCGCGCACGGATCACGTCCCCAGCTTGGCATCAGTGCCATCGCTCAGATGGCGAAGGTCGTATCGTTTCTTGAGGGAGATTATCGGGCCGAACTGGAACGCATCCGTCATCCACTGCTTGGGCCAGGTACCGTGAATGTTGGGATCATCAAGGGTGGGGTACAGCCTAATATTGTTCCTGATAAATGCTCTATCTGGGTG
>JAAZXX010000310.1:0-4650 GCA_014239995.1 Verrucomicrobiia bacterium | reverse complement strand
AGAACACTTCCTGGAGAGTCCTACCAAGCCATTGCCCGGCATCTGCTGCATGCATTGAAGCAACGAGGTGTCAAGGCAAGCATAGAGTATCGGCTTGGTGCGGATTGCCCCGCGCTTGAAACTTCCCACGAGTTGCCATGGGTGAAACAGTGCCTGCATCAGCTCAAACAGAAAGAGGCCCGGGGTGTGGACTTTTTCTGTGATGCAGCGGTCATCGCACAACGTGGAACGCCATGTGCGGTTTTCGGGCCTGGTTCCATTGATCAGGCCCATACGGCTAACGAATGGATTTCCATGCGTTCACTGGATACCTGTGTGGGGCATTATCTGCGTTTTTTCCGTTCGCTGCCATGACAGGCTCAACTCCGACAATCAGCATCATCATTGCGGTGCCTCCGAAAATGGTATGGATTGACGCTGTACATACCCTGGATGAGCTGGGTCTAAACTCCAATGTTGCCGAGTTTATCGTTACAAGGGGATCCATGCCCTCGGTCCAGCGCAATGAGGCCGTCAAGGAGGCGCATGGGGAGTGGCTTTATTTTTTGGACAATGATTCGTTGGTTAGCCCTGAGACATGGGCATGCCTCCTCAATTGGATCTCGAGAGGAGATGCTGATGTGGTGGGAGGGCCGAATCTTTGCCCTCAGGACGCCGTTTTTTTGCAGTCTGTTTTTTCGGTTTTGATGGGTAGTTTTTTGGCTTTTGGGCCCAGTCGATCACGTTATGTCTCCACTGGCATCCTCCGGAAATCCTCAGAGAAGGAACTCATCCTGTGCAACCTGCTTGTGCGACGACGGACCTTTGATGAAACCGGTGGTTTTGATGAATCCCTCTATCCCAATGAGGAAAACGCCCTGATGGAGGCCATCGCACGTAAGGGTGGCGGGCTGTGGTATGATCCCGGGCTCAGGGTGCATCGATACCCCAGAGAAAAGCTTTCCGGTTTTCTCTGGATGCTATTCCGATATGGCCGTGGCCGCGCCCAGCAATTTAGATTACACCCCAGTCTTGGAAGCGTTCAGAACATGGCTCCTGCGTGTTTTCTTGGCTACCTGATGGTGCTGCTGCCAACGCTGCTCATCGGGCCAATTTCCTCCTTCTCCGGGTTCTGGATGGGTGTGATCATGCTTCCAGCAATAGCTTACCTTGGAGCGCTTGCCCTCCAGACGCTATGGAACATGCGCCATTATGGGCTGATCAGGAGTTTGGCAGCAGCCCCCGGACTGTTTTTTTGTCATGTGTCCTACGGTCTGGGGTTCTTGGCGGGATACCTTGGTTCGAAACCCGCTCCGCGGGCAGGTGACGACAAGTGCCAAGTGACGCTCGAGCATCGGGAATTCAATGGGCAGGCTTCCACTCCAACTTCCCCATGAGTTTTCTTCGGCAAAGTTCTTGGATGATGTTCTCCAACACCCTTGCTGGAGTCATGATGATGGCAGTTCATTTGCTGGCTCCGACGATGTTGCAGCAGGCAGGCGAATACGGGCTGTTTATAGCTTTGTTGGGGATTCTCAACCTGTTGATGGTCATGACGCCTGGAATTCAAACTGTTTTCACCTATGAGGCTGCTGCCGTTTCCACCCAGCGAGAAAATCAATTGATGTCCGGTTATGCAATCGGTGTGATCAAGTATAGTTTTATTTTCTGGTGCTGTCTTCTCCTCTTGGCACTCGTTTTTTACAGGGAGATCTTTCGGTTCTATAAGATGGATAATCCGTGGCCCTTCGTGGTGACCCTCATGGTGGGACTTCTTCAGTTATGGTTACCGGTTTTTCTGGGAATCCTGCAAGGAATGCAACGGTTCTACTGGTTTGGTCTATGTTTGCTTGCCAATGGTGGTGGAAGGGTCGTGGCTGCCCTTGTTCTGGTCTACATCCTTGGAAGCACAGCTCAGGCCGTGATGCTTGGCGTATTGACAGGTGTGCTTGTATCCCTTGCTACCGCTTTCTTTTGTGTTCGTATCTACCTAAAGAAATCGGATCATATTCCTTGTGACTGGCCTTTCTGGTTGCGCCGGGCTCTACCATTGGCATTGGCCCCCATTGCTTTTCAGATGATGATGACCGCTGACATGATCTTCTTCAGATCGCTCATGAGCCTTGAAGATTCTGATTATTACGGCATTGCTGGCATGCTTGGAAGGGGCATGGTGATGCTTTTAGGACCTCTGGCTGGTGTGATGTTTCCCAAACTGATAAAATCTCACCGTGAAGGCCAAGCTAACATGCTGTTGATAAGGACATTGATGGGTACTTTTATCATCGGTGGTGCCACGCTTCTACTCATGCTTGGAATGGCCTGGGGATGGCAGTCGTTCGCGGAGAATCTGCGTGGGTTCTCAGGGGATGGCCTGTTGGCCAAGGTGGCAGAACGGATCCTCGCCAAGGAGGATGGTTTGACGTTTTCCATGGGGCTTTTGCCATGGTTTGCAGCCGGTATGATGTTCCTCTCCTTGAGCCAGGTGCTGATTACAAATCTTCTGGCATATCGGAAGTATCGTGCGCTGACGGCTCCTTTTCTCATCGTGCTGGCTTATGTGGTGAGCCTGGCTTATCTGCCTCAAAACGGCCAGGATCTCGTACAATTGATTTTGCTCTTCAATCTGTTGCTTCTCTTGGTATTAATCCTCCTTGTCTGGGGGACGGGTACTTGGAGACGTCCTGACATAAACTCTCCAAATCATATACAAGCCAATGAATAGGAAGCTGCGGGTCATTATTATCGAGGATTCCGAGTTTGACGCTGTTGTTATGGCCAATGTGCTGGAGCAGGGTGGATATGCGATTGATTACGACCGTTTGGAAACCGCGGATGCTCTAAACAAGGCGTTGGTTGAAAATGAATGGGATCTGATCCTTTCTGACTACAACCTGCCTGATTTTAGTGCACCAGATGCCCTTAAGATACTTAAAGAAAGTGGTCTGGACCTCCCATTCATCATTATTTCCGGAGGGATTGGGGAGGATGTTGCTGTGGCTGCCATGAAGTCTGGTGCACATGATTACCTGATGAAGGGGCAGTTGGCGCGGCTGGTGGTGGCTGTCGAACGGGAATTGGGTGATGCTGCGACGCGCAAGGCCAAGCGAGAGACGGAGCAAAACCTCAGGGAAAATGAACTTCGCTACCGCCTGCTTTGGGAAAATTCCACTGATGGGGTGGTCCTGATGGACGAAGAAAGCGTCATTCTCTTCGCAAATCCAGCCGTCTCTCAAATGTTTGGTTACGCCGCAGATATGCTATTGGGCCACAGCCTGATATCCTTGATTGAGACTTCTCATGGAGCGTCCTCTGCAGAGGGGCAACAAGCATTGTGGCGTGATCTTTTAATCTCAAAACACCAACTGCAAGAGCTCAGTGGAAAGCGAAATGATGGTTCCTGCTTTCCAGTTGAGATTACCTGCAGTGAGATGGAAATGCATGGTCATCGGATGCGTGCGGCTTTCCTGAGTGATATTACCGAGCGCAAGCATGCCGAGCAGGAGTTGAAAGTCCACCAGGAGCGGCTGGAGGCAGTCAGGGAAATTCAGCAGTGGATGTTTCCCAAGGTGGCCCCAGACATTGATGGCTACGATATTGCTGGAGTGTCTTTTCCCGCGGATGCTGCCGGAGGGGATCACTTTGATTATTTACCCATGGAAGGAGGCAGGTTTGGCTTTGTGGTTGCCGATGTTGCCGGACATGGTCTGGGGCCTGCCTTGCTCATGTCTGAGGCCAGGGCTTATTTGAGAATCCTCGCCCTGAACCGGTCGACTACCGGCGAAATCCTCACACGAGCCAATGCTGTTCTTGCCGATGATCTTAGTTTTGAGCGCTATATCACGGTGGTGATGGTTTCTCTCGAGCCTCAAATCAAGCGGGTGACATTCAGTAATGCCGGACATCCTGCCGCCCTGCTCATTTCCTCCTCAGGTAAGGTCAAGGATTACTTGAAACGCAATGGACTGCCCTTGGGAATACGGGCTCAGAGCACCTATGCGACCTCGGAACCCCTGAGGCTTGAGGCGGGTGACCTTTTGTTTTTATACACGGACGGGTTTGATGAAGCCATGAAGGAAGATGGTACCTTTTTAGGGACGGAACGCATGGTGGAGGTATTGCATGCCAACCGTCATTTACCTGCCTGTGAGATCCTCAGTGAACTTTTCCGATCCGTGGAGCTCTTCACCGGGGTGCAGTCACAAGCGGATGATCTGACTGGTATCCTTATCAAGGTTGATGATTCGACCTGATTCATATCCCAAGCAGGTACAAAAAAACGACCGGCACACAGGCCGGTCGTTTTACCGATATTGTTGATCAGGGATGCCTGACTTCAGGCGATGACTTTGACGTCCTGTGCGCAAGGGCCCTTGCGCCCTTCGCCGGTAACGAATTCGACGCGATCACCTTCGTTGACCACCCCATTCTCCAGAGCTGACTTGTGGACAAAAATGTCTTTACCGTCATCCTGAAGGATAAATCCGAAGCCCTTTTCTATATTAAACCACTTGACTGTTCCTTGTTCGCTCATAATCGTCGTTGAGGATCGTCAGACAGGCCGTTCACGCGGCTTTGCATTCGTCAGTTTTTCAGATCGCGATGCAGCTGCGACTGCAGCAAAAGAACTCGACGGAACCGAGTTCATGGGGCGCAGCATCAGGGTCAATG
>JAAZXX010000030.1:8263-14458 GCA_014239995.1 Verrucomicrobiia bacterium | reverse complement strand
CGCTGTTCCCTCGCCCGGTCGCGGGGTTGTTGTCCGTATCCAGAAGCCAGTGGTAGTAATACCGGTTCTTCATCTCATCAGGCGTCTGGTCCACTGTCGGGGCTGCGAACCCGGCGACTGTCATCGACAACTTCAACTGATTACCGGCGACCCAGGCACCCACCTGGGTCACATCCCCGCTCGCATCTGCCATGTCACCCGCCGCATCTCCCACCTGCGTCGTCGCAATGCCGCCTCCGTTGATCGAAAGCGTCCCAGATTCCACCCAGTCCACCTGCCATCCGTTGGACGCACCCTCCTGGAATGCTGATAACGCCACCGTCTGTCCCTGCGCCAGACCCAGGGCCGCGAGCGGGATCACCGCCGCCACCGTGTTGCCGCCCACCTGGTAAGCATAGTCCGTGACAATAGGCGTCTCGTCATCGGCCGGATCATAGACATAAACCCCGTTGGGCGCCCCGTCACGCCAGCCAAACTGAACAACCAATTCCGCACCAATGGGGTTTTCAAGATTCGTCGAGTTCCCCTCATACTCGCTGTTCCCTCGCCCGGTCGCGGGGTTGTTGTCCGTATCCAGAAGCCAGTGGTAATAATACCGGTTCTTCATCTCCTCCGGCGTCTGATCCAGATTCGGGGCCGCCGTTCCGTGCACCGTCATCGACAGGTGTAGAAAATCACCCACAACCGTCGCAGAAATCCCTGCAATATCTCCACTGCTGTCAGCCATGTCCGCAGCGTCACCGACACGCATGCTTTGCTGAGCTTGCAATACGGTCTGTGCAAGCAGGAAAAAAACTACGGTACAAAGCATGAAAGTATACTGAAACATTTCAATGGGCCCACGACTTATTTTTATTTGGGGGATTATAGATTTCATAAGATCATGTCATTTAATTACTAGGCAGAATTTTTGTTATATTTGTTTATGCATAAAAAAACAACCCTTTTTGTTGGTTTTACCTCACAATGAAGAAACAGGAAGCCTGGCCTCAGGGTCAGGAGATCGAATAATCTGATATGGGCTACATCAGAGCCGAAGACGCCAGAAAGGAAAAATGACTTCCAGGGCAGTAACCGTCATGAAAATGATGCTGATCAGGGCATTGAGACGAAAGAAGGAGTAGTTGATCCATTGAAGGCTTCGTTTCTGAGCTAGCCAATGCTCAATAAGCAAGGCTATGAGAATGAGGAACATGCCAGTAATATATGCGAGTCGAAACCCGAGAATGAATCCACAGATCACCAGTATTCCCCACATGATCATGTGGCTTAGAAACGCACCTTGAAGGGCATTCTTGACTCCCCAGGCCACTACCAGGGAATGGAGTCCATGCTTCTGGTCAAAGGCGTGGTCCTGGATGGCGTAGATGATATCGAAGCCAACCAGCCAGAAGACCACGGCGATGCTGAGCAGGACAGGGGTTAAACCGATCGATCCGCGCACAGCCAGCCAAGCTCCCAAAGGAGCTAAACCCAAGGCAATACCCAGGTAAACATGCGTGTAATCAGAGAATCGCTTGGTAAGCGAATAAAAACATACCGTGAACAGGGCAAGCGGTGCCAGGTAGAAGCAGAGTGTATTGATCTGATAAGCCGTGAAAATAAACCCTGCCCCACTGATCACCAGAAGGAATTTGGCACTCCACAGGGTGATGGCACCTGTCGCCAGGTGCCGTTGGGAGGTCCGTGGGTTGAGCTTGTCAAAGTGACGATCGACAATGCGATTGAAGGTCATCGCACAAGTACGGGCAGTCAGCATGGCGACGAGAATGAGCAGGAAAACGCGCCAGCCAGGCCATCCCCTGTTATCCCGCGCAGCCACCAGCATGGAGGCCAAGGCAAAGGGCAAGGCAAAGACGGTGTGGGAGAGCTTGATAAAATCCGCCCACTTGACAAGCTCGCGCAACAGCAAAACCATGCGGTTCATGCCGGATCAGTAGATGATTCCATGGGCCAACCCGCTTCAAGCATGGCCTTGTAGCCGCCTTCCAGGGAATGCACACGCGTGTAGCCCATACGGGCTGCGACATCCGCCACCAGGAGAGAACGATACCCTCCCCCGCAATACAGGATGAGTTCTGTGGACGGATCCGGAAAATGCGCCTCAACATCCCGCTCGAAGACACCTTTACCGAGATGCACGGCTGCCGCGGCATGCTGAGCCTCCCACTCGTGGTCCTCCCTGACATCTACAAGCACGGCGTTTTCACTTGAGTTCAGAAGCGCACGAGCTTCTTCCACTGATAATTCACTGACGTGTTCTCGGGTGGCATTGACCAATGCCAGGAATCCAGACGCATGTTCCATAGGAAGACTGGGATAAACAAAAAATGTCCTCTCAGCAATGTGTTTTCATGCCACAAGAGAGATATTCTGCCTTCACGGCTTCTATCACAAGGTCGACCATGCCTCTTGAAACCAAGCCAGGTCACCCGGCAGGAGTTGACTCATATCCACCTTGAGCCCGTGAACGCGCGCCGCCTCATGGTCTTTCATTCGATGGGCTATTTGGAACCATGCCAGGTGGTAACCGGTCTGCATTTCAGTGGGAACCTTCTCCAACGGAATTTTTTGCATATAGGCGACGGCCTCATCAAGACGCCCATTGAGAAGCAGTGCAAGGGCATGATTGACCCGGGCTGCTATGTTCAATCCTCGCCCATAGCCCATCAGTTCTCGTGTCAGGGTAATGGCGACCTGAGGAGAGCGGCGTTCACTGAGGAGAACGGCAGCATAATTATTCATGTAGGCAAACTTATCAGGATTGAGTCGGTATAAATTCTCGGCTGATTGAAGCAAGGTATCACGCGACTGATTCCTGGATGCCAGAACGTAAAGCATCTCCCAGTAATCGTAACGATCCCGCATGCCAGCCTCCAATGGACCAAGCAAGGCAAGGGCCTTGCCTGGACGACCTATCTCTCCCAAACCACTTGCCATCAGCAAACTCGTCTCCGGCGAATAAAACGTGTATTCAAGCAGATTGGCAACATGCTCATTTGCAACACCAAGCCTTTTTTCCGCATGTGCCGCGCGTGCCTCCATGTATTGGCTCAAGGCCATCATGGCATCGGAAACCGGCTCATTTCCACGCAGCACCAAGGCCGCCCTTCGCAACTCAAACCATTTTTCCAAGCGGGTGAGGAGCTGCACATACATATGCCAAACCGGCGGGTGATAGTAGAATGTCGGTGCATGGGTGGAGAGAAATGCATGCGCAAGTTGATCCTCACCCAGAAAACTTGCCAGTGCACCATAGGCAAGTACTTCAAGAGGGTTCCTGGGGCGATGCGTGTTGTGGCGCAAGCCTTCCATGGCTTCCGCCTTTCGCCCCTCGTCGGTCAACATGTTCCAATACTGGATGTAATGTTCCAAACGGTCATTGCCATCGCGAGCAAGAAAATCAAGGGAACGCATGAAATGCGCGGGCTCAATGCGGACCCTGCTGACACGGAGGTTCAAGGTATGCGCCAGCACCTGGTGACCGGATTGAAGACACGCAGACCTCAGGTAATCCAAGTTTTCGGCAACTTTACCTGGAGAACCCCAGCCGGCCAAAAAAGCCGAGTAATAAAGCTTCAGTTCAGCATCCGAGGAAACCTCCGTTTCCGTCCAGTAGCCCATCCGCTCCCGAACACCACCCATGTCACCCACATGGAAAAGGGCCTTGAAGTATGTTTTTTCGAGTTTGCGGTCCAGATCATCCTTGTGCGCGTCCAGCAGAAAGTGGTTGTGCGCGTGCAAACCGTAAAAGTCGAGAGTATCGGTCAACAGGGAAAGATCTGTCCGGTTGGTTGCGGTAATGCGCAGCAACCAAAGGCCGTTTTGGATGGTATCTCGTATCTGGCTCTTCTCCTGATCATGCGTCATGAGGAATTGAAAATAGTCCCGCATGTAATCGACATTGCCTGGGTTATTGGCGATGGAGGAGCGCCATGCATGCGCAGCATCGTCAAAATGACCCGCTGCCATGGCTTTGATGGCACCACGCCGGAGCGACCATGCCTGAATGGTGTCGAGTAAACTCACCTTGATCACTGGCTGAAATCCACTTGGTGTCACTTTCCAGCATTTAATGATCAAGATGGGAACGGCAAGGCATATCAGCAGCACCATCAACAGGGCCCATTTCAACCAACGTGAATACACAAGGGCACGCAGCAAGGGTAAATCACGATCGATGAGAAATCGTTCCACACGCCTCTGGATACTCTCGCGGTTGAAAAGGCCTTTAGTCATGCATCATACCCGGCTTTCGAGATGCTTCACGATTCCGACAAGGCCGTCAGGATTTTAGCGTGCACACCACCAAATGCACCATTGCTCAGGATAGCCACCACATCACCGCTCCGGGCATGCGCGGCGACCTCCGCAGCCATGGAGTTGGCATCCGGCATCATTTTAGCAATCTTACCCTGTGCCTGAATCGTCTTTACGATGGAATTAAGGTCCAGGCGTTCAGAAGGTTGCAATAAGTCTTCACGCGCTATGGCACCAAAAAGAGTCATGTCAGACTCTGAGAACGCATCGGTCAATTCCTGCTGAAAGATACAACGTCTTGTGGTATTGCTGCGCGGTTCAAACAAGGTCCACAATCGGCTTTCGGGATAGGCCTCCTTGAGCGTCCGTATCATTTTTTTGATGGCGGTGGGATGGTGTGCAAAGTCATCAATCAGAGTGACACCGCCGGGTTGGCCCATGATCTCAAGTCGCCGCCTGACACCCTTGAAAGCCCGCAACGCAGACTGGATGGTCGAAACCGGGATACCACAATGGCGTGCACAGCCAATTGCAGCGAGAGCATTTTCCATATTATGCTCCCCAATCATAGGCAGATGATAGGTATCACCTTGAACTTCAAAGGAGATCATCCCCATCCCGCTGGGGATGGGACGAGCGACAAAATCCTGATTACCCACCAGGCCGAAACGCTTCACCGGACAGAAATCCACGTCGATCAGAGGAGCGACATTGGCGTCCGTTCCGTTGGCCAGAAGAAGCCCGTTGGATGGAACCAGGCGGATAAAGTGCGAGAAACTTTTTTGCACAGCTGCCAGGTTCTCGAAGATGTCAGCGTGATCAAACTCGATGTTGTTCACGATGGCGATTTCAGGCAGGTAATGTATGAACTTACTGCGTTTGTCGAAAAAGGCCGTGTCATATTCATCCCCTTCCAGAACCATCCATTCGCTTGAGGTGATCCGCGCACCCTGCTGGAAGTTACAGGGGATGCCCCCGATAAGAAATGAAGGGTTGAATCCCGCGTGTTCAAGGATCCAGGCAATCATGGAGGTTGTTGTCGTTTTGCCGTGAGTACCACTGACAACGATGGACCGTTTTCCTCGAATAAAGCATTCCCTCAATAGCTCGGGCAGGGAACAATAGCGCCATTTGCGAGCAAGGACGTATTCCACTTCCGGATTCCCCCGGGAGAGGGCATTGCCAATGACAATGAGGTCAGGTGGATGCTCGAAACGTTCAGGGTCAAACCCCTCATGCAACTCAATGCCCTGCTGTTCCAAGAAAGTGGACATGGGGGGATACACATTGGCATCGGATCCAGAGACCTTGTAGCCCCTGGACTTCAGTGCACCGGCACAGGAGGCCATGGCCGTTCCGCAGATGCCGATGAAGTAGACATGGTTGCCTTCCTGAATCACCCACTCAGCATGGGTACTTCGAATCCACAAGCCAAGCAGGATTTCATGCCCATGGGACAAGGGCGACGCATCCGGGTTGTAAACCGATGCCCTGCGGTCAATCCGGCCATGATGCCGCGTTGAAAACCACGACAACGGGGTAATGGTCGGAAATGGTGTTGATGACTGGTTCGAGCAAAAGGGTACCCGATTCGGAACCTTGTGCCAGCTTCAGGTCAGCAAAAACGAAGTCGATTCGATATTGCTTCGTTTTCAATTCCGCCAGATCGCGGGACCATCTCGGAATCGTGATCGGTGATGGGCAGGATACCTTGGCCAAAGGATCATGCTTGTGAATCATATCCACAAAACCGAGGGACTCCACCTGATCAACGAAGCTAAAGTCAGGCATACGGCCAGTTGCATGAGTTTTGAGAAAATGGGCATCTCTGCGCGAACATCCATTAAAATCGCCCAGGATGATGATGCGTTCCTTCCTTGAAAGCAGGAGCCTGGATGTTTCGGTGACCCGATCCGGTTCAAAGAACTGGCCAGG
>JAAZXX010000030.1:0-8253 GCA_014239995.1 Verrucomicrobiia bacterium | reverse complement strand
AATGCACGACAAAGAAATGCACCCCGCGCGTCTTGCAATGGAGATAACCGTGGTGACCACCCTTCACGACTCTTTCAAGGACTTCAACAGGCCGATTGGAGGTCAAACCAACAGGAAATCCGCTTTCCTTGTGCATCACGGCGTGTGCATGGTCCCAGCTACGTGCATGGTGGCCCAATTGCTCAACTGAAAGACCGTTCAATTCCTGCAGGGCAACGATGTCTGGGGCTTGCTCAGCGATCCACCTGGAACCTGCCTCGAGGGCCTGACCATGGTTGAACCCATAAAGCACATTCCAGTTCACAATCTTGATGCTAGACTCTGTGGAAACATTTTCAGCGCAGAGGGCCAGAGCAAGGACGGCGCTGCTGAACAGGGCAAGGAGACCAGTTTTCATGATGCACGCAAGGAAGCAAGGGTATACATATCCAGATAAAGTATCTATGGGACACCGAAGCAACAGCTTGCTTAAAAAACCACCACAGGACAAGCGCAAGGGAGTAAAGAGCATCGACTTGACTTTCAAGGGGTAGATTCGCATGGTGAAACTGTCTGGAGGAGAGCCAGGCAATGAACATAGCACGCACAGCCCTTTCAAGAGGGCGGCAGGATTGAGCACATATGAGTAGTCACAATAAATTCAACACGCTAAGGGAATTCACACTGGGCGACGGTGGTCAGGGTCGCCTTCACAGCCTTCCCGCACTGGAGGAAGCCGGCATCGCCAATATTGCACGTCTGCCGATTTGCATCCGAATCGTTCTCGAATCCGTGCTGCGCAACTGCGATGGCATCAAGGTCACCGAGCAGAATGTGCGTCAGCTTGCCCAGTGGCAACCCAAGGAGAAACGCACCCACGAGATCCCCTTTGTGGTGGCACGGATTGTCCTGCAGGACTTTACAGGAGTGCCTCTTCTTGTGGATCTTGCAGCCATGAGGTCCGCAGTGGATCAGTTGGAAAAAGATCCAAAGATCATCGAACCCCTCGTACCTGTGGATCTGGTGGTGGACCATTCCGTGCAAGTCGATTTCGCAGGAACCCCCGATGCCATGGATCAGAACCTTGAAAGGGAATTTACCCGTAATCGGGAACGCTATCAGTTCCTCAAATGGGGTATGCAGGCCTTTGACACCTTCAAGGTGGTGCCTCCGGGCATCGGCATCGTCCACCAGGTCAATCTCGAATACCTGGCCAAGGGTGTCCTGAGCGCCCAGGAAGTCTATTATCCGGACACCTTGGTAGGGACGGACTCCCATACCACCATGATCAATGGTCTGGGGGTCGTTGGCTGGGGAGTAGGTGGCATCGAGGCGGAGGCCGGCATGCTGGGACAACCGGTTTATTTCCTGACACCCGATGTGGTGGGGGTTCATTTGAGCGGTCACCTGCAAGAGGGTGTGACAGCCACGGATCTGGCATTGACCATCACTGAAATGCTTCGCAAGGCCAAGGTAGTTGGAAAGTTTGTAGAGTTCTATGGTCCTGGTGCTAAGGAACTTCCATTAGTTGATCGAGCCACGATTGCCAATATGGCGCCCGAGTATGGAGCGACGATGGGCTTCTTTCCCATCGATGACGAAACGGTCAATTACATGAGATCCACTGGCCGGTCAGATGCCTTGTGTGGCACCTTTGAGAACTATTACAAGGCCCAGAACCTGTTCGGAGTTCCTCAGAGGGGGGATATTGATTATTCCATTGACCTGGATTTGGACCTTGGCTCGGTTGAGCCAAGTGTTGCCGGACCGAGGCGACCGCAGGACCGTATCGTCTTGCCTCAGTTGAAGGACCGTTTTCAAGCCATGCTGGCGAAACCCACCGCAGACGGTGGTTTCGGGAAAGATCCGGACGCACTTGAAAAAACAACGGTTGCTGTGGAACACAACGGAGCCGGCTCGGTGCAACTCAAACATGGCAGCGTACTGATTGCCGCCATCACAAGTTGCACGAATACCTCAAATCCCGGTGTCATGCTTGCCGCCGGGTTGCTTGCCAAGAAGGCCGTGGAGAAGGGGCTGAAGGTCAATCCAGCCGTCAAGGCATCTCTCGCTCCCGGCTCGCGCGTCGTCAGCGACTATCTCACGCAGGCGGGCCTACAGACCTATCTGGATCAACTTGGTTTCCATCTGGTGGGTTACGGGTGCACGACCTGTATTGGGAATAGCGGACCCCTTGCAGGCCCCATTGAGGAGGCCGTGGTCAATGAGGATCTCGTGGCCGCATCGGTTCTTTCCGGAAATCGGAACTTTGAAGCGCGAGTGCACCAGAATATCAAGGCCAACTTTTTGATGTCGCCCCCCCTGGTCGTGGCATTCGCACTGGCTGGTCGGGTCGATATTGACTTGAGCAAGGAATCACTCGGGAATGATACGGAGGGAAAACCTGTGTTCCTGAAAGAACTTTGGCCTAGCCTGGACGAAATCAAGTCGCTTTTCAGTAAAGCAATGGATCCCAAGATTTTCCAGAAATTATACACCAACTTTACGGACCAAAATCCGAAATGGAACGCCATCCCTGCATCGACCGGAGATGTGTATGAGTGGGATGTGGAAAGCACCTACATCCAGGAACCTCCCTTCTTTGATGCATTCAAACTTCAACCCGGTACAATCACTCCCATTGAGGGAGCCAGGCCACTGGGAATTTTTGGAGACAGTGTCACCACAGATCATATCAGCCCCGCAGGAGCCATTAAACAGGACTCACCCGCAGGTCGTTTCCTTGGTAAAAAAGAAGTCGAAGTCCATGATTTCAACAGCTACGGCTCCAGGCGAGGAAATGATCGAATCATGACCCGTGGCACCTTTGCCAATGTTCGTATCAAGAACCTCATGGTTCCAGGCGTTGAGGGTGGGGTGACCCGCCACCAACCTTCAGGTCAACAAACCAGTATTTATGATGCAGCGCAACAATATGCCGAAGAAAAAATCCCACTCGTCGTATTTGCCGGCCAGGAATATGGTACCGGAAGTTCACGTGATTGGGCGGCAAAAGGCACCCGACTCCTCGGAGTCAAAGCTGTGATCGCTGCGAGTTTCGAACGCATTCACCGTTCCAACCTGGTGGGTATGGGGGTACTGCCTCTAGAGTTCGCAGCTGGCGCAACCGCGCAGTCCCTCGGGCTGGATGGCAGCGAGATATTCGATATTGTGGGTCTCACCAATGAACTTCAACCACGGCAGGAACTTCAACTGCGCATCACTCGGACCAATGGGGAATCGGTCAATGTGCCGCTGCTCTGTCGCATTGATACAAATATCGAGATCGAGTATTACCGACATGGTGGAATCCTTCCCTATGTGCTCAGACAGTTGGTCGAAAAAAACTGAATCCTTCCCCGTTTGTGAGAAGGCGCTCCTCCGGGAGCGCCTTTTTTGTCAATCTGATTAAAGGGGATTTGATAGACTGGACACACAACAACCCTGAGAGTGCAAATGAAAGATAACGACTGTGTGCGATGCCTGAATCTCCTCCACACGAATATTCAAGTAACGATGTTCTGGGAACACGGCAAGCGTGAACGAAAGAACTGATTGCACCTGCCCCTTCAAACCCTATCATTTCCAAAGTCTGAACCCTTGTCAGATGTCATGATCCACTTGGCTCTAAAACGGGTAATCATTCAAAAGCATCCAACCTGATACGCCCCTTATTCAAATAAAGGGTCCGGATAACTACCAACCAGGACTTGGCCACCTTTTTCAAGTGGATCATAACCTTCTCTTCCACGGGGATGGAACAACACCCTTTGCGGCATGGAGACACCTGTTTAAGAGCAAGGCCGAGAAGCATGCAGCCCATTCCTTCCCCAAGCGTAGCTTGGTAAAAAGTTGTGGAAGTGGCAGGAGGCATGGATGAAACCCTCATCATGTGTGTTCCACGTGGAACATAGATGCAAAAATCTTGGTTTAGCGGGGAGGCCCTTGTTTCAGACATACCATGAGGAGCGAAATATCAGCGGGTGAAATCCCAGAGATACGGGAAGCTTGACCGAGGGTCTTGGGTTGGATCTCCTGCAGCTTTTGAGTCGCTTCATTGCGCAGACCAGCGATACGTTCGTAGTCCATCCAGTCCGGAATTTGTTTACCTTCCATGGATTTGAATTTTTGAATCTCCATTTCCTGGCGTTCAATATACCCTTGGTATTTGATCGTGATTTCCACCTGTTGTTGGATTTCCTCCGACAAATCGGACCTTTTCCCGGGAAGCCTTTCATAATCCATCTCAGGACGTTTCAGGATTTGACTCAGAAGTTGGTTTTCGTGGCGTGTGTTCCGGAGCCGTTTCACTTCCTCTTCGATGGCTTTTGCTTTCAGCTGATAACGATCGTGGTTGGCCTTGGAAAGTAGGCCGATGGCATGTCCCAGGGAACTCAATCGCTGGTCTGCATTGTCTTGTCTGAGAAGCAGTCGGTATTCAGCCCTGGAAGTGAACATGCGATAAGGTTCTGCGGTGCCTTTGGTCACCAAATCATCGATCAGAACACCCACGTAGGCCTCGCTCCTTTTCAGCACAACAGGATCCTTGCCCTGCACTTTCAGACACGCATTGATGCCTGCCATGATACCCTGCGCCCCTGCTTCTTCGTATCCTGAGGTTCCGTTGATTTGCCCTGCGAGGAAAAGACCCGTGCATACCTTTGTCTCCAGTGAAGGAAATAATTGGGTGGGATCCACAAAATCATATTCCACGGCATACGCGGGCCGAAGGATCTCAGCTTCTTCCAGTCCAATGATGGAACGAACCAGTGGTACCTGAACTTCAAAGGGTAAACTTGTAGAAAAGCCATTGATGTAATATTCGTCCGTAGCAATCCCTTCTGGTTCTAGAAAAACCTGGTGCGACTCCTTGTCCGCGAAACGCACGATCTTGTCCTCGATCGAGGGACAGTAGCGGGGACCTGTTCCTTCGATGATTCCCGAATACATGGGGGAAAGGTTCAGATTCGCCTGAATTATTTTAGCTGTTGATTCGGTCGTTCGCGTGATCTGGCACTCCAATTGTCCACCTATCTGATCCAAGATGGAACCTGTCGGATAACTACCACCTGTCCGTCCTAAATTGGAGGGAGTCATCGAGGGTTGTTCCACGTGGAACAAATCTTCTTTCCAATAACTAAAATAAGGAACAGGTTCATCCCCGGGTTGAGGTTCGGTACGGTCAAAATCAATTGATTTCTTGAGGATACGTGGAGGCGTTCCGGTCTTGAGCCGTCCAAGACGCAGCCCAAGCGACTCCAGAGATGAGGAAAGACCCATTGCCGCAGATTCCCCCGCCCGGCCTCCTGAGGCCTGGGATTTTCCGATGTGCATCAGGCCTCGTAGAAACGTTCCCGTGGTGATAATCACCGTTTTACCCAGATAATGGACCCCAAATTGGGTTTCCACACCAAGCACTTTTTGATCCTTGATCAACAATCGACCAGCCTGACCCTGTTGAAGTGTCAGCTTGTCTTGTTGTTCACAGATCCATTTCAAGCGAAACTGATAGGCTTTCTTGTCACACTGGGCACGTGGAGCCCAGACGGAAGGACCCTTCTTGGTATTGAGCATGCGGTATTGAAGGCCGGTCATGTCAGTGGCTTTTCCCATTTCACCACCCAAGGCGTCAATTTCTCTGGCAAGGTGCCCCTTGGCCAATCCACCAATCGCAGGGTTACAGGACATCTGACCGATGGTATCGACGTTGATCGATAGCATCAGCGTCTCAGCTCCCATGCGGGCGGACGCGAGGGCTGCTTCCACGCCAGCATGACCGCCGCCGATGACAATCACATCGAATGTTTTTGGATAGGTGAACATAAGGCTTGGACCGGAAGGAACTAAGATCTGATTACCATCAGGCAACACTGCTGAATTCAGCCTCAAAATGAGAAGCTCCTTCCATGCGCCTGATGCGCCGTGCTGGATTAGCTGCCAGGTGTTGACAAATCTTGTAGAGGGTCTCATGTACCTGATGGCCTCCCAGGGCCGCATCCATTGCCTCGATATCAAAAGGTTGATTGGGATGCGTTTCAAGCAGTTCAAGGATACGCACCTGCCACTCGATGACCTGACCCGCTGCAAGTTTTCCAGCCTCGACACCTGGTTGATGATAGGCGTTGATATGTATCATCGAGGCATACAGACCCACAGCACGCTCATACAGGGCAATCAGGATTCCAACGGTTCGCGCAGAAACGGATTCGATGGTCAGGGTGATCGAGTCGCGGTGATTTTCATGCAGGGCCTGCCGCGTACCCAGAAAGAAACCATTCAAAAAATCGCCACTGGTCACACCAGGCTCAAGCTCCATGGAGGCACCGTCACGATCCCGGAGGACCTCGATGAAGGTAGCAAAAAAGTCGTTACGTCCATCCCGCAATTGTTGGATGTAAGCATGTTGATCTGTAGAACCCTTATTGCCATAAACCGCGATTCCCTGTTCGACAAGGGTTCCATCAAGGTCTTTAGACTTCCCAAGTGACTCCATGACAAGCTGTTGCAAATATCTAGAAAAAAGTTCAAGACGATCCTTGTAAGGAAGAACGACCATCGCCTTGTCCCCTTTACCTTGTCCACAATGATGCCACATCATGGCCAACCATGCGGCCGGGTTGTGCTGAGCATCCATCTGCCTCGTCACCTCGTCGCAGTCCTTGGCACCTTTGAGCATGGCTTCAATGTCGATGCCCTGAAGGGCCGCTGGCAGCAGACCCACTGCAGAAAGTTCACTGGTACGCCCACCCACCCAGTCCCACATCGGAAAGATTTCCAGCCACCCATCCTCGCATGCCACTCGATGAAGCCGGCTACCTTCACTGGTGATCGCCACTGCATGATGTGCAAATGAAAGACCAGCCGTTTCATAGGCACGTTTGGCTTCCAACATGCCATTACGGGTTTCCTTGGTGCCTCCCGATTTGGAAATCACGATGGCAAGGGTTTTTCCCAGTTGACCCCGAAGCTGCGCGAGGGTCTGGTCCATCCCGTCGGGGTCGGTGTTATCAAAGAAAAATGCTTGCATGGGATCTTCTCCAGGACGCTGAAGAGCCTTGGACACAAATTGAGGTCCCAAGGCAGATCCGCCGATGCCAATCACCAGGAGGTTTTCGAAAGGGCCGTGAGCCCCGCGCTTCGCTCCTTCATGGATAGCACGCACGCATGCAGCGATACGCTCCAAAGCCGATACAATCTGCTCCCTTACAGCTTCATCCGGTGCCAGATCCGGATTGCGAAGCCAATAATGCCCTACCTGCCGATTTTCGTCAGGATTGGCCACAGCGCCTTTCTCAAGGGCCTGCATTTTGATCAGGGCATCATCTGCCTGAGTTTTCAAGGCCTCAAAATCACTTGCTTCAAAGGAAACCTTGCTGATGTCCAAGCTCAACTTGAGCGCAGCAACCGGGAGGCAATAGCGCTTGTAGTGCTCCCATGAAGGATTGCAATTATTCATAAATTTTACTTATCTTGATCATTAATAAAACAAACACCGACACCGCAAGGCAAGGTGGCACATTCGGTAGGTGAAAACTTGGCAGGATGATGACCGCGTGCGAAACAATTCCATATCGCACTTTATGCATTCCGTCAAAGATGTTAGTATCCTGATGCTCAATCCATGGCAAACGTTCTATTCGAAAATGTATCGAAATCCTTTTCCGGGGCTAACGGAAAAGACGTCCAGGCTGTCTCGGGTCTGGACCTGGAGATCCGTGATGGGGAATTCATGGTTCTGGTGGGTCCATCGGGTTGCGGCAAAACCACGACGTTGAGAATGGTGGCTGGCCTGGAAAGCATCGACACTGGATCGATATCCATGGATGGCGTCCAGATCGATGAATGGCACCCGAAGGATCGCGATGTGGCCATGGTCTTTCAAAATTACGCCCTCTATCCCCATCTCAATGCACGGGAGAACATTTCGCTGGGCCTTAAGCTCCGAAAATATCCCAAAAAAGAGATTCACCAACGCCTTGATGAGGCTGCAAGCATGCTTGGAATCCAGGATCTGCTTGAGCGCATGCCCGATCAGCTTTCAGGAGGTCAGCGTCAGCGCGTCGCCGTGGGACGTGCTCTGGTGCGGCGTCCAAAGGTTTTTCTTTTCGATGAGCCCCTCTCCAACCTGGACGCCCGAATGCGACTTCAAATGCGCATGGAACTCACACAACTCCACCAAAAAATAGGTGCCACCATGATCTACGTCACCCATGACCAGACTGAGGCTCTTACCTTTGCTGATAAGGTTGTTGTAATGAATTTTGGTGAGGTATT
>JAAZXX010000309.1 GCA_014239995.1 Verrucomicrobiia bacterium | reverse complement strand
ATAGGCGGTGCTCTGAGACTCAAGGGTCCATTGAAACCCCTGTTCAAAAACCGAGGTGAAATCAACCGTCGTCTGAAGGATGCTGTGGCGTGCGAGCACCTCCAGGAGCTCTCCTGTCATGTAGGTTCGCATGGCTTTGATGCTTCCATGCTGAACGCGGACATGTTTTGAGTGTGAACCCGGAAGAATGGCAAGGCAGTCCTCTGCCAGCGGTCGGTAAGGTTCCAGCGAAAAAAGGCCCATCAATTCTGTCTCTTCACCGCGCATCATTTCATCTTCGGATTGAACGCCGGAAATGAGTCGGCAGTCGATGTGGAGGCCTGATGGGCAACTGATTTCCTTTGACTGCAGGACCGCTCCGGAGCCATTCAATGCAAACGGGGTTCTGGCGTAGGGAAGCTCAACCCATCCAATGGAGGAAGTGATCATGCCGGACAGCATCAAGGGGATGGAATGTCCGGTGTGTCGCACGGACTCCAGTAATCGCAGCGATTCCCGTATGAGAAAGGATTCAAAATGAAGGCTTCGATCGCCTTTTTTTTCCTTGGAAGACTGGGTGTAGATGGACTTGACCCCGATGTCACGTCTAGTCTCACCCAATAGCTTCTTGCCGTGGGTTTCAACGAGTTTCAAGCGGAATGAGGAAGTGCCCCAGTCACAGCTTAGAAAGCTTGATGGCGCCTCCTGGGAAACATTCGAATTGGACTTCATGGACTTCATTTCGCTTATCCTCTACCCCCCAGCGTTGAGCCGTTCATCAAGCCAGTCAAGTCACCTGAATGACGGTCACACATACTGCGGGTGAGGAGCTGGCCAGGAAAGTAAAAAACACGCCTGCAATCATTCCTCTAAAATCCATGAGAAAGGTGAAAGTTCTCTTGTCCCTGACACCTTTTAAATACGCTGCTATCTGCGTGGGTGATGGCAATGCAGCCTCGCGGGTGGGGCTTGGAACATCTCAGCAGGGCCAGGGAGCAGAGGCTTGCGATTTTGGGGGCTACTCCTGAGGTGTCGGCAAGCCTGAAGGCATTCTGAAGAGCGTCCAAAATCAAATTGCCATGCACCGCGCGCTTCGATACGATATATAACCATCTCCTACGAAAAAAAATAACATGCCTCCCGAGGACCTGTCTCCCATCAACGGCGTGCAGACTGCTGTCTACCTGTGGACGCTTCTTTTCTTTGGTGCATCCATGCCTTTGAATGCACAGATCATCCTCTCGGGAAACGAGAACAAGATCGACCTCGACTCGGGGACGGCGGTCATGGTGCCCCATGCGGCTCCCGATTCCATTTCAGTACTCGATTTTTCCCAGTTCCCGCCCAAGGTGGAGCACCTCATGGACATCCCCAATTCCGTGATCGGTCCTCCTTCCAACATCGCCATCACGCCGGATGGTCAGCGTGCCCTGATCTCAAACTCCCTCAAGGCAAATCCTGATGACGCTTCCCAGTGGGTGCCGGAGCATTTTGTGCATGTGCTGGATCTGACCGGGACGAAACCCAGATTGCTGGGGCAGGTGACCACCGAGGATCAACCCTCGGGTATTTCCATCACCCCGGACGGGACCCTTGCCCTGGTGGCCAATCGTGCTACTGGCTCCATCACGGTCCTCAAGCTGGATTCCATGCGTGAGGATACGGAAGCGGTTCGCTGGTTGGCAAACGTGCAGGTGTGCGAACCGGCCTTGAGCCTCTCGGATGTGGCCATCGCTCCAGATGGTGTCACCGTGCTGGCGAGTGTGCAGAAAGGTGGCTATCTGGCAGAGTTGAAAATCAAGGCCACCGGACTGGAGCCCACCGGGCGTCACTATTCGGTCTATGGTCAACCCTATCGCGTGGTGATTACCCCGGACGGGCAGTACGGTATAACTGCCGGGGCCGGCCAGGGGGATCCTCTGGATCCAGATGCACTGACGATTATTGATCTCCAGGCCTCCCCACCCGTGGTGGTGGACCATGTGACCATGGACCCCGTGACCGAGTCACTGGAAGTCAGCCCCAGTGGCAGACTGATTGCAGCCGTCTGTATGTCTGGTTCCAATCTCGCCATGGATGATCCCAATCGGAGTGAGAAAGGCAGCCTGGTGATCCTCAAGCGCACGCGTCAAGGCTACGCCGTCAGTCAAAAACTGCCCACGGGGCGGATTCCCGAGGGTGTTGCCTTTACGAGTGACGGAAAATACCTTGCGGTCCAGTGTCATCCATCCAGGGAAATCTGGGTTTACCGGGTGCGCGGTCACAAGGTCAGGGATACCGGCCATCGCATCAAGATGCCTGGTTTTCCGTCTTCCATGCGTGCGGTGATACCCTAGACCTGTGTCCTGTGAGGTGAGGTCCTCAGCGTGCCTGCTTCAGGTCGCTGCTGCGTTGCTTCAACCACTCGAAATCTGCAGCGGGTTGCGCGGCGAAACTGCCACCCACGCCGCCCTGTATGGGGGGGCGTATGGTGCCCTCCGGTCCTCCTACCTGCCATCGGTGTGCCTCGGAATGCCCGTCTGCAAAACTGAGGTTGGCACTGCCGTTATGGTAACTGGCCGGCAGGTTGCCCCATTCGTAATCCTCAAGGCGATTCATGAAGTATCCATCGTTGATGGTGTCGGGATGCTCCCCAAGAAAGACATGTGTCTGGGAGGGACGCCTCATGGCAGTGGATTTGAAGAATTGGTGGTACAAGGGGTTGAAGGCATCGACCAGTACACCCGGGTTCCCCACGAGATGATTCATGGAATAGCTGCGAATGCGCGGACCATTTCCAGCTCGCGTCTTATCGGATGGACAGCGAAACACGCTGATCGAGTGAGCGACGTAGGGTCCCAGCAGCCCATGTGAAACGTAGACCGTGTTGGTATTGTCGGGGGCATCCCCCCAATCAAGGACGTGGTTGACCCAGTTGTCACGATCCTCTCGGGTCTGGTCGCGTCCATGGTTGTTGATCAGGCGGTCATCGTGATCATCTGCGTAGAGTGTCCATCCCAGGCTCATTTGCTTGATGTTGCTGAGGCATGCCACTGCCTGAGCCTTGCCTTTGGCCTTGGAGAGGGCAGGGAGCAGCATGCCTGCAAGGATGGCAATGATGGCGATGACGACCAGTAGTTCAATCAGGGTAAAGCCCGGTGCACCATTCAAAGCCGGGAGTGTGTCGTCAGGGGAAATGTTGGGATGCCTTTTCACGCTTCGAATCCTGCAGAGGAATGGGTGGAAAATCAAGTGCCCCCTCCCACGTTGCCATACCTGGATCAAAACATGCCCTGTCCCATTTACTGGTTCGGAGCTTTCCACGCGATGGAATGGCGTCACCTATTTCATGTTGAATCGCAGTGGAAACCCTTTTCCTGAACGATGGCAAGAGGACTTGCTGACTTGACCTTGGGAGCAGGAATTGTTAGAGATTCATAACTACTGAATCATTTGAGTGTTAAACACTGCACCACCGGAGGTGGAATTTTGTCATGATACATATCCCTATGCCCAAGCACTTTAAACAGCCCCATGCCAAGGGGTTTACCTTGATCGAGTTGTTGGTCGTCATTGCCATTATTGCCATCCTTGCAGGCATGCTGCTCCCTGCCCTCTCCAAGGCCAAGGAAAAGGCCAAGCACACCGGATGCCTGAGTAACTTGAAACAACTTGGATTCGCCTTTGCGATGTATCTCGATGATAATGAGGATGCGTTTCCAGGGGTGGCATCCCGTGGAGCCTATCAGCCAATGAAGGAGGATTGGATCTTTTGGAATGTCAATCGTTCCGTCAGTGAGAAGAGCTACTTCAACGACCCTCAGAACAGTGCCATTGGGCCGTATATCGGCAACTTCACCACGAATATTTTTCGGTGTCCATCCGATACCGACGTCTTGAAGCGTGAGCGCGCCTTTTACAAGAAACCCACTTCAGGGAATCCTTATCTTTACAGTTATTCCATGCTGAGCTTCCTTGAAAGTGGTCAAAACAAGGGTGTGGGTTCTGTTTTTGCACCGGGACAAAAGCCCCTTTATTACAAGCAAACCTCGACCAAGATGCCTTCCCAGAAAATTATCCTGGTGGATGAAAATGGGGACCAGGCACACCACGGTTCAACGGTGGATGATGGACGTTGGGTTCCCCCCGGCAATAAGTTGACTGCGCGGCATGGCAAGAACAAGGGGCAGACACTTACCGAAGCCGATTTCATGAACTCGGGCCGCGGCACCGTGCTCATGGGAGATTTTCATGTCGAGACCATCACTCCCAAGCAGGCTGCCTCCCGGGAATACTCAGATACCCAGTGGACTCCTCAAGACCAGCGACGGCGTTAGCCGCCCGGATCTCCACTGTTGCCATTTTCGGCCCGCATGATCATGCGGGCCGTCTTTATTGAGTCCATCATCAGGATACTTTTTCCGGATGTTGATCTGATGTGCATCCCATCGCCACATGGGTGGGAGGGCGAGCAATTCCATTGAGTTTATGGCAAAGAACAAGTCTGATGCCCGCACAGCCACGAAGAACTCCAGGGGTAGGTCCGTATGCTCGAGCCTGACGCTTACTTGATCTGGCGAGGAGGGCGGACGCCCCCATCGTTGATGCAACCAGTGCAAAGGATGAGCCAGGCTGATGACATCAAACCAGAAGCTATGGTCGCTTTGCCACCCCATGCATATTGCTGGAAGCGCAGGTCTACTTCGTGCTCCTTGCGAAGTTGACCGCCTACCTGGTATTTAATTCTTACGTGACGCCTTGGATGTCACCAAATATTGATGATAGCCAGTCTCCCCGATTCAGCCTCAGTCATACTTGCGAATGCCCGCATATCGGATGAAGTATCCATTATCGCCAAACTTATTCGGCAGCAATCGCTCAGCGATCAAATCCTTTCGAGAAACGCAAAGGGAAATCGATCTGATTGAAAGCCAATAAAAAAAGAGGTGGATTCGAATGATGTTTTTAATGACTTGGTCCAATACATGGGGCAAGCTCTAAAGACACCAACTATGTGCTAAATGTAGCAGGAGAATTGCAATCCAAATAAGACAGCGAACAAGACGTCGATCCTAACGCCTGACTCGCTGCAAGTTGAAATTTTAATGACCATTCAACCATCAACTCAGCAGTTGGAACGCGCTCTCGGCCTGGTGCGGGATGACTTTACCGTTAGACAACACTAAAGGAGAAAATATGCTAAGCCGTAATGCAAAAGCCACATTC
>JAAZXX010000308.1 GCA_014239995.1 Verrucomicrobiia bacterium | reverse complement strand
AATAATATAGAGCGCACCATCATGCCAAAGACCTCCCTCAGGCATGGTCATCTGATCTGCAAAAATAGTACTTGTGTCATACACCCCGTCACCGTCCTGATCGACAAGTCGACGGACAAACCGCGGAAGCTCCCGTTCGATGGCCGCACGGGTGGTTAGATTGCGTCCGTCACTCTCAGCAACGTAGAGGCGACCGCTATCATCGAGACATGCCATCATGGGATACCCCACCAAGGGGGCAGATGCCGCGAGTCGAATCTCAAAATCGGGGATACATGTCACCTGGGACGAAACATCTTTGGGGTGGACCTGGGCCCCAAGGAGTATTCCATGCAAGATATAAAACGCAAAAGCAACCAGGCACAGGAACCTCGATTGGGCTTGGAACGTGACTGTCATGAGTCATTGCAGTCTTACGCCTTCCCGGAGCTGATGCAAGCCTACGGCTCGAAGGACCAGCATAAAAATTCACGACCCCCATAAATCAAGGCCTTGTTTGGCTCTTGCTTGCGGCATCACAAAATGGTGATGCCGGAAATATATTCCTATTTCAAAGCCATTTTAATGGGCGATTACTATCACCAAACCGGGGAACGGAGAGGCCCATACGAGACATGATGGATAGATATAAGTTGCATGCCCGACGCTCCTCATCAGCCTGGATTGAATAGTCAAGAACGCGGCCTGACTGAAGGTTACCTCCACCACGTCCCGCCAACAACATGGGCATTTCGCTTGCCTGGTGCCTGTCACCATCAAAAAGATTGGAACAGAAAAGCAGCAGGGAATGATCCAGAAGCGTCCCCTCCCCTTCCCTGATCTGCTTCATGCGTTCAACCAGGTAAGCAAACTGAGCTGTATGAAACTGGTTAGTTTTCAGATACATGGCTTCCAGTTCTGCATCCTTTCCATTGTGAGTCAGGTCAAGATGCAAACTTCCCTTTACTCCTTTGAGAAACCCAAAGTTCATTTGGGACAGATCGTTGTTCAACATGCAAGTGGCAATCCGGGTTTTATCCATTTGAAAAGCCAGCACCAGAAGATCCATCATGAGTCGCATATGCCGTGGAATGTCCTGAGGCAAACCCTCTTCAGGACGGTCCATATTAGGGGACTTCAATTGAGGATTCCAACCCTCGAGTGTGACATCTGAGGCAGCTCGCTGAATACGACGCTCGGTATCTCGAATCGACTCCAGGTATTCGTCCAGCTTGGCTTGATCCTGTTTATTCAGGCGTGCCTTCAAAACTTGAGCATCACAAAAAACTTCATCAAGGACGCTCCTTTCCAAATGACGTTCCGAGCCATCTCCAACCAACATGTCAAAAACACGGGCCGGATAAATTTCCTTCATTGCGGGTCGCGTGTCAGTCCGCCATGAAATACACGATCCATAAAGCATGGACAAGCCGTCTTCCAAACGCATCTCGGTAGGCTCAATACCCATAATCAAACTAGGAAGCAGGGTATGATGCCCAATAGCCTTAGCCAAAAGCTGGTCCATTGTCTGACCCACCCGAATGGTATTTTGTTCCTTACTTACCCATGCACCCGAAAGGAGATTGGGAATCCGGCCAAGATGGGGACTAGGATGTTCAACGGCTTTTGCATTGTATAAACCTTTCAGGAAGATCATATCTTTCCTATGCGGTTCCATCGGTAAAAGACCAGGCCCGATTTCCATGGAGCCCCCTGATGTCCTCGCCCACCAATGAGCAGGTTCAACGCCGTTGCTGAAATAAATACAGGCGAAGCGAGTGGGTGGAACATGCGGCAACTGAGCTGGCAGGAGTTTGCCACTCTGATCCGAACGGATACGCATGGATTCAAAGAAAGGTAAAGCCATGCAAACACCGGCTCCACGCAAGAAATGTCTCTTGGAAATACGTTGACTCATGGGACAGTTGCTATTCTCTTCTTGGGCCATTCGGTAAGACTTCGAACACCATTACCAGCCACCTGTGAAACCACACGCTTATGCCTGAATTGACGACTGGTCACCAAAAGCAGAATCTGCTGAGAAATGGGTTCGCCTGATCCAATCGAGTCCATCATGGAATCGATCAGCTTTCGGTCTGAGAGCTGTTCCCTGCGCCCCAGTCCATAACCGAGTAATTTTGTGCAAAAAGTTCTGTAAAACAGGGGCATCTGATCCTTCAGATAGGTTCGAATCCCCGCAAATCCCTGCAAAGGGGTTCCGTCCGGTAAGGTACCCCCATCCTCCACAGGTAAGCCACTTTCATAATGGGTTCGCAGTTGTCCCGTGACACCGAAGGACTCCATTGCAAAACCAAGGGGATCCATCCTTTGATGACATTGGACACATTTTTGGTCCCGTTGATGTGCTTCGAGAAGTTCACGCATGGTTTTTTTATTTCCACGATCACCCTCTACAGCAATCGAACCAGCATCCGCAGGAGGAGGTGGCACCGGCGTACCAAGGACGCGGCGCAGAATCCAGTCACCTCGTTTGACAATGCTCGTACGAAGGGGTGCCGAGGTCACCGCGTGTACAAAACCCAAGCCTAGCAAACCGCCACGCTGGTAGCGTGAAAGATGGGAAACTTTTTGAAATCCCCCATTTTTGTCAGGAAGTGGTATTTTGTAATGGCCACCGAGTTCCTGATTCAGAAAACCATCCTCTGAGAGAAGAATCATGTTAACATGACGATCCTTCTGTAGAAGTTGATTGAAGAAGAGCAAAGCCTCACGGTGAAGCGAGGACCTGAGACTGGGAGTCCAATGGGTAAAGTGGGTTTCATCAACCCCCTGATATTCCGAAAACCGGTAAAAGCCAAACCACTGCCCAAAGAATTCTTCTGCAAATCGTTCAATGCGCGGATCTGATAACATGCGTTGAGTTTGCAGGGAAAGTTCTTGCAAATCATCCAGCAATCCTTGTCTGGCGGCTATTTTCAAGTCTTTATCAGGAGGGGAAGCCCAGAGGAAGTAGCTCAATCGAGACGCTAGCTCCCAGTTATCCAGTGGCTTGATGATCTGGCCCCCGCGGGACGACTCGGGGCGGTAAAGAAAATAGGGGGACGTCAACACACGACAGATGAGGGTTCGGATGGCTTCCTCATGGGAAAGATTCATGGAATGCCGCAATCGGGCGTAATAATGTTTGAGTTGCTGACTCTGATGCTCCCGCAAGGGGCGCCTCCATGCCCGTTCGGCAAAGGCAAGGCATTGCTGAAGATGCTGTGTTTCCTGTCGTTCCATTACCACATCCAGTTTATTCTGTGCATGTTGCATGGTTTTTACCCAATTCTTCAGGGCATGGGGTAATAAGGCAAGTTTCTCAGGCGTTAGGGTATGGATATCCATCGATTGTGGCTCCGGTCCATGGAAATGCTTCCACAGGAGGTTCACCATGGCTTGGTGGTAAGCAAAGGAGTCATACAAATCATCCCAAGCTTCATCCAGACGTTTCCTTGTGCGAGCGTCGATCAGGTATTTCGATAGGTATGTGTCCTCGCGATGGTATTTAATTTCATAATGAAAGGCATTTCGTTCTACGTTATTGTAGGTGTTGTCGAACGGTGCAGGTATGGGATCACGATCAGATGGGGCGGGTTCCCTTTGCGAGCTGCTTGGAAACACACCGGCAAACTCGATCGCCGCATCATCCTTAGAGTTCAGAGCGGCCTGAACATCCAGTAGCCGACTCTCTTCAGCATTAGACACCTTCTCCGCGAGTTGCTTTTGCCAACTCTGGATATGCGTGAAAAGAGATTCCACTCCTGACAATCTACCGGATATTTCAACGGCTGCATCAAACCCCTCGGGGGGAGGCAAATCGTTCCATCGATCAATGATATCCTGCAAGGGAGGCTGAGCATCAGCCCTTGAAAGTTGAAATTGTAGGTGTTGGAGAAGCAAGGGCGGAAGATCTGCACCCTTGGCAATTTCTTCCAGGGACTGCCCAGGAGTGCCAAAATGCCCTCGGTGCTGATGTTTCCAAAGAGCGAGGAATGCCTTTGGAAATATTTCCAAGCCAAAGGGCTCGGCACCTTCTCCAGCACCTGTTCGGAATCCATAACGCCGATAGATATCCTGAATTCGCTCAATGGCAGACCATTCCTGTCCAGTTTGTCCGGGATGACGGTAAAAATGCAAGTTACCAGAGCCAACCAATGCGTGCGAAGCGACCTTGCGGGCAATTTCGAGATAACGCTCCAAAGTAGCACTTTGCATGAATTGTACCTCACCTGTGTTGGCAAATCCTTCGGCACCCACGATATCTTCAGGCAGGAGAGAACGCACGGCTAGATCAAGCCCGGTCAAATCCTTAATGGAGTATAAATATTCAGCCTGAGTCATTCGACGAAGGAGAACATCACCAGGATCTCCCGCGTCATGGCTGGAGGATTCAGCGACAGCCAAGTCCACGGCATCCGCCAGGAACTGTCGCATGGTATGTGGAGGTTGTATGGCCTTTGGCGGAGGCATATCACCGGCATGGAGTTGCTCAACAACGTTTTCCCATTCCTTAAAATATCGCGAAAACATGCCGGGTGTCAGCATGGCCTCAAGATCCAGATCTCCCTTTTTTTTGTGGCTGGAATGACACTCCAGACAATATGTATGGATCATGGGCCCGATACGGGATTCGAAAGTCGGCTTGTCTGACATGCAAACCCCCTGGCCAGGCGCGAAGAGGATCAACAAAAATGCAAAATGCCATCGCATGATAACAGGCATGAAGACATCACGAGGCTTTGGGCAAAGAACCCATGCAAAATCCTTCAAGGGAAGATTGAACACTCGGATACACAAGCTAATTAAACCTGAATACACGCTACCATCATGCACATGCCTCTGATCCGTTTCAAGGATAAGTATATTACAAAACAAGGCATGAAGTGTTTCTTGTTCCACAACGAGGCGGTCGATGACCGCACCCCTTATGGAATGAATAGCAGTATAACCAACAGGTCAAACATGGACATTTTACAATATCCACTTATCATGATTGGATGCTAACAGGTTCCACGAGCAACAATTTTATATCCCTCTTTAATCGTACGAGTCTCTGGCTAATACCCTGCTTGTTGAGCCTCTGCACTTCCATCAGCTACACGGCACAAATACCTGTTAAGGTGGGAACATTCCTTCAGGAGACAACAACATTCTATGATATCTCGGATGGGTTGAGGTCGAATTCAATACATCGTATTCTCCCGAATCCGGAAGGAGGG
>JAAZXX010000307.1 GCA_014239995.1 Verrucomicrobiia bacterium | reverse complement strand
CAGTTGTTCAGCGGGTATCAGGCCGGGGGCGCATTGAAACATGAACAACGCCTGGGTGCACCCTTCAACACCGGTGGTGATCATGCTGCTCATACCATCATGCGCGGTTTGGACGGTTTTATGTATTTTGTCACGGGTGATGGAGGTGGGGTTGGGGAACGTAAACATATTACAGAAGATCATTCTCCGGTTCTTTTTGAGCGCAACGCATCGGTATTTCGCTTTGATCGATTTGGAGAGCAGTGGGAATGCCTTTCCACAGGTGGAAGGAATCCTCCCAGCCTGGGGATGAATTACCTCGGTGAATGCTTTAGTTTTGACAGTGATATGGAGTGGCATGTTGCCTTGCCCTTTTATCGGCCTGTGCGTTTGAATCACTGGGTTGTCGGAGGTGATCAGGGATGGCAGCAGGTGGGTGCCTACCCAGCTTACTACTTAGACTGCCTGCCTCCGGTGCTCGAGGTGGGAAGAGGATCTCCCAACTGGGGTATCTTTTACGAACATGTTCAGTTTCCAAAGCCATATCGCGATGCATTCCTTGCATGTGATTATCAGTGGAAGTCTGCAAGCTCCGGGAGTTATGCCAGTCCTGGGAGACTGGTTGCCTTTCATCTGGAACGAAAGGATGCTACTTGGTCGGCAGAAATGTCCGTCTTGGCCCAGCCAAAAGAAGGGGCTATCCTACCCTCGGGGGAACCCATTCACTTTGCCTTGGTGGATGTGGATGTCGCCCCTGATGGGAGCCTCTTCCTCTCGGATCACAATCAGGGTATATGGAGACTTTTTTATGACGCGGCATTTGCCCCCACGAGGCCTCCCCCCATGGTTCTTCCCTCGAATGGCGAGAATTCTGAAGAAGATTCTCCTCTGGATGCCATTCTGAAATTACCTCAACCGATGGCTGAATGGAGCCGATTACAGGAGCAAGATCTTTTTGCGCTGGATGATGCAAAAATGGTGCGTGCATTGAAAACGGTTTCTTTGGATGATACGCTCAACCTGCGCCGAAGATTGCGTGCCATACGTCTGTTGGCTCCGCGATTCCGCTCCCTCCCCACAACCTTCGTCTCGACACTTGCCTTGGATGCATTTCCGGAAATACGGGGACAGGCTGCCTGGTTGATGGGCCTGCGACAGCAGCCAACGGAACGTGTGACCCGTGTGCATCTGCTTGAAGATTCAGATCCATTTGTCAGGAGACGTGCTGCGGAGTCTTTCAACCGCTCTGTTGAAAAAGTGACCATTTCACATCTCCGGGAGCTCCTCAACGATGCCGACCGCTATGTGCGGTATTCAGCGATGACCGCATTGGCGCATTACTCCACCGCTGAAATAGTTGCTGCCATGGATTCCAGTTTGCATCCCCGTATCTTGATGCGCATGCTCGTTGCTACTGATATTCGTCGTGAACGTGCTTCGCAGCATGTGGTTCAAACGATGGCAACCCCATTGCTTGCGTGGTCCATGAAATCTCCTGAGGAAAGACAGGATACGCTGGACCTGCTTCGGGTTCTGGGTTTATTCCGTAAAGAACTTCAGTCCTCCAAGCCAATCGTCCAAGCTATCCAACAGAGGCTCGTTGATCTGTTCACATCTGCCTCAGACAGGTTGATTCGATGGGAGAGCGCACGCCTGCTCGGGGAGTACGATGTGGGGGATGGCTTTTCACTGCTGCTTGATGCCTTGGAGGTTGAGAAGGATGGTGTGACTCAATTTCATTTTGCAGAGGCGCTTTCCAGGATCCGTCGGGGTTTTCATCCTGGTGATAGTCGTCGTTTTATTAAGTGGATTCAATCAACCCAAAAAGGTTGGTTTGCAGATCTAGATGGCAAAGGTCGCCAGTTCAGTGGATTCTGGAGCTCGGTCATGGCGCGGGTGGCCGGGCATCATTCCACGGCCCTGCTTGACCTGGCCGATGGACTGGAACCCGATAGCCTGTTAAGTTCCATTGCTCTGGATGCGATCAAGGATCTCCCGGGTGCTGAGCGTGTCCTGCTCCAGTCTCTTCATTCTGCCAGCACTCAGCAACAGAAGTACAAAGTTCTACGCATCCTTCAGGGGGTCAGGAGCCCATTGATTGCACCTGCCCTTATCGAGGCTTATGACGCCAGCGAGGATTCGGTTTACCGGGCTCAGCTGATCACCACCTTGAGCGCCCAGCCCATACCGGAAGCACGTCAGAACTTGTTCCTGAAGGCCCTGATGGAACTTGACCAGGACTTGGCCATTGAGCCATGTGCCGACCGAATCATCCAGGATGGCCTTGTGGCTTCCCAAGTGGCGCAGGTGCGCTATCGAGGTTATGAGGGAACCCAGGCGGTGGGGTTCAGATGCATGGAACTCATGACATTGCATCCCAAAAGAATCCGACCCATTGAGCGCATGCTTCAAGCCATTGCCGGGGTTCGTAGACCGGATAGTTTACCTGAATTACAATGCATCTGGATTTCTGATCAGCAGATTGCCGATGAACGTGCTTGGTTCAGCAAGGTTTTCCATGTGCCTGAGCCTCCCGGGGAAGGGCGATTGATCATTACCTGTGACAATGCCTTTGTTGCTTACCTGAACGGCAAGGAAATAGGCAGGGATGTCTCCTGGGAAAGCGTCGAGGTTCTCGATCTGCCTACAAACCTCAAACAGGGCCGTAATGTGATTGCCATTGCCGGCCTCAATCATGGGGGACCCGCCGGCCTTGCAGCGGTCTTACGCTGGACGACTCAGGATGGTTCCATGCGTGCATTGGCCACCGATGGAACCTGGCGCGTCACCGGGAGGCAGCCCGATCCCCGTTGGCAATTTGAACCACAGGCTGGGATCGCATGGCGTCCGGGCGTTAATGTGAGTCAAGCCACGGAGAATGTCATGAAGGTCATGGCTCCCTTTGTGTCCAATCAGGCTGCATCGAGCACTGAAGAGGTAATAGAATGGTGGCAGGATTGGTATCGCTTATCCTTCCACCAGCCTTATGTTCCAGTGCAAACCGTTGCCAGGATTCATCCAAGGAGCAATCATTTGCTCAGGAAAATGCTGCTTGAGATGAACGCATTCAACGGGAATCCTGCGCAAGGGCGGCAGGTTTACCTCAAGGCGGGTTGCTTTGCTTGTCATGGTGGAACGGGCGTGAACAAGGGAACCCTGTTCGGACCGGCTCTCACCGGTGTCACTCAGCGCCTGAATCGGGAGGAACTTGCCGATGCGATCGTCTACCCTTCCAAACAGGTTGCTGAACGCTTCAAGGCGACCCAGGTCACCTTGAAGGATGGTCAAGTGCTAGATGGGTTTCTTACGGGTGAGACTGATGAGCTCATCTCAGTGACCGACTTGTCAAATCGTGTTACCCAGGTTCCTAAATCCGAGATTCTGGCAATGAAGGCCCAGGACAGCTCGCTGATGCCTGAAATGCTCCTTAATGGTTTTAGCGAATCAGAAATACTTGATCTGATGACATTCATTCATCAGTTCAAGTAATACACCTGTGGGTTGGGGAGGTGAACTCTATCGGATTTCTGCTCCCAGTTCTTTCCTGAGCTGTGCAACAATCTGGTCGTGAGCCTTGTTGACCTCTGCATCCGTGAGTGTTTTCTCGGTGTCTCGGTAAATGAAGGTGTAGGCCACACTTTTCTGCCCCGTGGGAACGTTTTTTCCACGGAAAATGTCGAAGACCTCCACAGAATTGAGCTGTTTGACCCTGGCCTTCTTGACTGCCCTATGAATTTCCACGTGCGTGGTCGTCTCACCCACGAGCATGGCGACGTCTCGTCGAACGGCAGGGAAAGACGGGATGGCTTGAAATGAGCGGGATCTGACCCTCATGGCAAGAAGTCGATCGAGATCAAGTTCTGCAAGAAAAACAGACTCCTTGATGTCATACGCGCGTGCGATGATGGGCATCAGTTGCCCCATCGTTCCGAGTACGTTTTTACCGAGGCATAGGGATGCCTTTTCGACCAAAAGGGCATCCTCTTCACAGCTTTCGCTGCGCCAGGAAAATCCCCTGATTCCGAATGTATCGAGAAATGTATCCAGCAGCCCCTTGAGGTCAAACACATCCAGTTTTTCCGGTTTGCTGCCTCCTTTCCAGAATCCCAGGCATCTGTTCCCTGTCCATGCCACCCCGATTCTCAGGGATTCAACGGGGTCAGAAGCTGCCTGGAGAAACACACGACCTAATTCAAAGATGGCAACGTCATTATTACGGTGATTGACATTGTGCTGGAGGACGTCCAGCAGGCCTGGCAGCAGGCTTGGTCGAAGCACATTCATGTCAGAACTCAGCGGATGTTCCAAGGGCACGAAGGCGGGACTGACACGGGATGCAGCACTTTCTGAGATAAGGGTCTGGCCTTGCGTCTCAAACAGGCCCAGTGCCGTCAAAAGTCGTCGCGCTTCCATGAGCTGGTCATGCATTGGGTCAAAGGCATTGGCACCGTGTCCCCCGCGGGGCGGTGTTGAGGGGATTTTATCGACGCCATGGAGACGCACTATTTCCTCGATCAAGTCCGTTTCGCGTTTCAGGTCTACCCGATAGGTAGGAACCTGGAAACGGCATGAGTTTGTGTCACTTTCGATGCTGACCAGATGGATGGATTCCAGATATTGCTTTTGCGTTTCGGCGGCTATGGTGATGCCGAGCAGTTGATTGGTCTTCTCGTAGCGCAGGCAGATGGTATGCGGATCTTTTTTTCCAGGGTAGATATCCACAGAGCCGCTGCAGAGTTGGCCCCCTGCGGTTTGCAGTATTAATTGTGCGGCCCGGCGGCTGGCCCAGTCGCAGATGGCAATATCCGCTCCCCGTTCGAAACGGTAGGATGCGTCTGTGCGGATATCCAGTTGCTTGGAAGTACGTCTTATATTGGTTGAATGGAAGCAGGCACTCTCAAGAAGAACGTCTACGGTTTTGTCATTGATCTCGGTATTCAGTCCACCCATGACGCCCGCCAGTGCGATCCCCTGCGTTTCGTCGGCGATCAGCAGCATTTGATCATCCAGTTCATGGGACTTATCATCCAGTGTGGTGAAGGTTTCCTTCTCCAGGGCCCTGCGCACGACCACTGTCGGAAGGTGATCACCTTTGCCCTTAACCAGGTTCAGGTCAAAGGCATGTAAGGGCTGTCCTGTTTCCAACATGACGAAATTTGTCACGTCCACGACATTGTTGATGCTGCGAAGCCCCACTTTTTCAAGTGCTATACGACGCCACGAT
>JAAZXX010000306.1:4869-5216 GCA_014239995.1 Verrucomicrobiia bacterium | reverse complement strand
AGTGTTGGATGGTAACTTCGAGCTTGCAGGCGAGGCGAAGGTGATGGGAGCAAGGATCGAGGCGAACACTGACCCGATGGGCGATGGAAGCGTGATGCACAAGTGGGCGGTCTATAATTCAGCCCTTAGTGGTGCGGAGATAGCGGACTTGGCAGCCGCCGCCGGTGGTGGCGGAGGTGATGCTCCGGCATTGAGCATCGTGAACAACGGTGACGGCACGGTAACGGTGACCTTCGAGGGCAAACTGCAGGGAGCGTCAACGGTGAACGGCCCGTGGGCCGATGTTGAGGGAGCGGTGAGTCCGCAGATTATTCCTGCCAGCGAGGCGATGCAGTATGGCCGCGCGG
>JAAZXX010000306.1:0-4859 GCA_014239995.1 Verrucomicrobiia bacterium | reverse complement strand
TCCGTTGACGATCCCCGCCGATCAGGCCCAGCAGTACGGACGCGCGGTGAAATAAAATTCACACCACCAACTAAACCAACGAAGGGTCCGGCCTCGGCCGGGCCCTTTTTTTCAGCCAAACGTCAGATGAACAATAGAAGTTAGCATGAAAGAAAAACAGGCAAAATATGATGCCATAATAATAGGGGCCGGTCACAATGGCCTAGTAACTGCAGGCTATCTCGCGAGACAAGGAAGGAAGGTTGCAGTTTTTGAAAAAAGGGACGTTGTCGGTGGATGCGCCGTTACTGAATCTCCATGGGAAGGCTATAAGGTTTCCAGTCTGGCCTATGTTAATAGTCTGTTTCATCCCCAGATCATTAAAGACCTGAAACTCAAAGATCATGGCTTCGAGATGATTCCCAGGGTTCCATCATCCTTTACGCCTTTCCCAGATGGCCGTCACCTGCTTTTAGGACCGGATAAACAATTCAATATCAAGCAAATTTCCAAGTTCAGCAAGAAGGATGCAGAGGCTTATCCACACTATGAAGCCATGCTGGATGAAATAGCTCAGGTCATTGAACCTGTCCTGCTAATGACGCCCCCCAACCCGGGGAAGCTGGCTTTCGGCGAGATGTTTCAATACGGAAAATTTTTATGGAAAAACAAACCGAACTTGAAAAAAAATTACTCCACCCTGACTCGCCTCATGGCCGGCTCAGCTATCGATATGCTGGATGAATGGTTCGAAAGCGAAGAGCTGAAAGTCACCCTGGCGACGGACGCTGTCATCGGAGTCAATGCCGGTCCGGCATCACCCGGAACCGCCTATGTTTTATTCCATCATGTCATGGGTGAATGCAACGGAGTTCGTGGAGTCTGGGGTTATATGAAGGGCGGCATGGGAGCCCTGTCCAACAGTATTGCATCCTCCTGCAAAGCGATGGGGGTCGATATTTTCACCAGTAGCGGTATTGCAAAAATCAATGTCAAAGACGGACGCGCCCAGGGGGTGGTGACAGAAGCAGGCGACGATTATGAATGCGGGGTACTTGCAACCGGCGCAGATTGTAATATCACCTTCACCAAGTTAATGGATAAAAACGATCTGCCGGATGATTTTTTACAGGATGTCAAAAGGATCAATTATGACAGTGCCTCGGTGAAAATAAATCTGGCACTTGCTGAATTGCCGAATTTTAAGGCTTGCCCGGGAACGGAGATCAGCCCATGGCATCACGGCACCATTCATATCTCTCCCAACATGCAGTATGTAATCGATGCCTATGCCGATTCCGTGGCCGGAAGACCCAGCCGGTCTCCCATCATTGAGGCCACCCTTCCCAGTGCCCTGGATCCATCCGTGGCGCCTGAAGGAAAACACTTGATGAACTGCTTTGTTCAGTATGGCCCCTTTGGCTTACGTGATGGTCTGAGTTGGGATGATGAAAAAGGGAAATTCCTGAATCGGGTGATAGAAATTCTAGGTGAATACGCCCCCAACCTGCCAGGATCTGTCCTTCATAGCCAGATCATCACCCCAGTTGACATGGAAAATGAATACAATCTCACGGGCGGAAATTTGTTTCATGGCCGCATGTCACTCGACCAGATGTTTCACATGCGCCCCGTGCCCGGCTACGCGAATTATAAAACGCCCTTAAAAAATATGTATATCTGCGGCAGCTCGGCCCACCCCGGCGGCGGCGTAATGGGAACCCCCGGCTGGAACGCTGCCCGCATGATCCTGGATGAACATCGGAATTAGCATTTCGCACTCCCTCCTTCTAGCTTCTATGATTCGGATCGTCGTCGCGACTATTTGTGTTATCGTATTCGGTTTTCTCAAAGCGATGGAGGCGGACGGCCAGTGGGGGGGGAGAGAGACCGAGCATCCAAACGGCAGCTCCACGGTCAAGCGGGGTGGAGCTGCCAGCGGAATCCCTGGACATAACGCGGTAATGAAAGTGCTGGAGATGACACGATGGACGAGTTGATCGATGCATACAATCCGGCTTTGCCTTTGCGTAAAGCGGTGACACCACCGAGTGCATGGTATGTTGACGAAACCTTCTCGAAACTCGAAAACGACGCCATCTTTGGTCATAACTGGTTGGTGGCCGGTCGTGTCGACCAACTTCAAAGTGAAGGTGATTACATTGCCACCGAGATCGCGGGCCAACCGATCGTCATTGTGCAAACCGATCAGATTCGCGCTTTTTACAACGTCTGCCGCCACCACGCGGCCCAAGTTATTGAATCTGGCACGGGATGCACCAAAGCCATGCAATGTCCCTATCATGGGTGGAATTACGGACTGGATGGCAAGTTGCACAGCACCCCTCAGTTCGCCGGCGCAGAGGAGTTTGACAAAGATGCTACTGGGCTGGTGCCTGTGAGGGTAGCCGCTTGGGAAAAATGGTTATTCGTTTGTCTGGATGAAAATGCAGATCCCTTGGAAGAATTTCTCGGAAGCCTCTACCACCAGCTAAAACCCTTCAACTTGGACAACCTGAAATTCCACAAAAGAGTCAGCTATGACCTTGACTGCAACTGGAAGGTGTTTGTCGACAACTATCTCGACGGCGGCTACCATGTGCCTGTTTTACATAAAGGGCTGAACTCTGCCTTAGAATACAAACACTATCGGGTCACCACGAAGGATCGCCACTGTTTACAGGATTGCCCCACCAGTAAAAAACAAGACGATATCTCGACGGTGAGGACTGGTGACAAAGCCCATTACTATTGGCAATATCCCAACCTCATGATCAACCTTTATGAAGGCGTGATGGATACAAACATTGCCATCCCGCTATCATCCACCCGCTGCCGGATCTATTTTGACTACTACTTCGGTGATGATCCAAAATATACCGAGGCGTTCAAACAAAAGAGTGTGAAAGTTGCCCACCAGGTTCAGATCGAAGACGAGGACATTTGCGTTTCCGTGCAACGTGGACTGGCCTCCAATGCCTATAACACGGGTAGGCTCTCGCCAGAAAAGGAAGCTGGCGAGCACTTGTTTCACCGGCTCCTGCACCAAGATCTGGTGACTGCAAGGTCTAGCCTGCATTTCTCATGAGCTTCCGGCGAAGGCTTGCAGAACCGCCCAACTAATGGGCCGGAGCGAATAAACACTCAGAATTCCGAATATACGAAAAACAGTTAAAATCTCCTTGCTAAACGAAGTTCCCAATTTTGATAGTGAAAAGCTCGCCGAGCTGGCCATGCAGCTTTATGGCATTGAAGGAGAGATCTCTTCTCTTCCTTCTTTTGAAGACCAAAATACGCGTATTAAAACTTCAGCAGAAAGTTACGTTCTTAAGATTGCTAACAAAAGGTGGCCCAAAGAGGAGCTGGAACTACAAACTTATGTGCTTGAACATTTAAAAGCGACGGCACCAGAGCTTTCCTGCCCTCAGGTCATCGCCAGCAAAAGTGGCGGTGCGATCACGATCGTTGATGGTTTTGCTGTTCGTTTGTTTACTTTTTTAGAAGGCAAGAATCTGGGAGAAGTTCTGAGGAGCCCTGAACTCAACTACGACATAGGCCGTTTTATGGGGCAGTTCACAAACGCCATGCAGAGTTTCACTCATCCTGTATCAGAAAGACCAAATGATTTTTGGAATCTCGATAACGTTTTGGCCTCCAAAATTTATCTTGAAGATGTCATTGATGAAGATGTTCGTGAGTGTATCGAAGGTTTTTATAAGCGTTATGAAAAAAATATATTACCCAAGCTAAAACATTTACGGAAAACGGTGGTGCACGGTGATGCCAACGAGCAAAATATTTTGGTGGCAGTCGACAGGCCTGCGAAAATGGCCGGGCTCATTGATTTTGGCGACACCCAACGGGCCTCACGCATCAATGACCTGGCCATCACCCTGGCCTATGCCCTGCTTGGGGAAGACGATTTCGAATCGGTGGCGCGTCAGATCATTAAAGGGTACACTGAAGTTTTTTCTCTTGAGCCAGACGAACTTGAGGTGTTGTTTGATCTCATGGCCATGCGTCTGGTACAAAGCATCATTCTCACTTCCAACTCGGCCAAGAAATTCCCTGACAACAAATACATCGTCATCTCCCAAAAACCGGCCCGGGAACTGCTCAAAAAACTTGAGTCCTACGAATGGCACTGACTTAAGGTCGAATGCTATGGAAATCTGTCGACTACGCTCGACAGACAGACCCTCGCCTTTCAATTGCGTTTGCCAATTCAGAGGGGGACTTGTGTTAAATAGATCCTGGAAATCAATAGTGAAAAAGAAAAGGATCAGCAATCAGTAGAATCATTTACCTCAATTCGTTCACGGCTCTTGATGCCATATCGATTGCAGTTTTTGCATCAGCACCGGGAGCAGAGTCGCAATTGGCAATGGTAATTCGGCCAAACGGTTGTCGTCCTTTTTTTACAGAATCTTCTGGCCCGCCCACAGTGTAACCGTGACCCCACCGGTTGACAGTAATACTCTCAACATCCCGCTCGAAATCAAACAATTTCTCCGGGAGCATACCGCTTAAATGTGATCTAATTTCCTCTTCGTAGTCTTTGAATTGTAAACCTAACATTCTATATCGTGCTTCACGGTATTGCTCAAGCCGTGGTGCACCAACGGTTTCTCCAAGCACACAGCATCTCATGTGAAGGATACAAGGATCGTCTGGAGTCTTGGTATATTCATAGCCGCCCATGCTCACTGGAAAATCCATCCCCACCGCCTGATGTATATTTCCAGGCGACATGGCCATCCCGATTCCCATCTCTTTCATGGCTCGCCAATTCTTTAAACCCACGGTGGTGAATTGCAGTGGAATCTTTGTCAATCGTCGTAATGCCGCATATTGCTTTTTGGGAAGGTCTGAAACGATGT
>JAAZXX010000305.1 GCA_014239995.1 Verrucomicrobiia bacterium | reverse complement strand
AGTTAGTTCTGTAAACCGGGGCTACGCCAACACCTGACATGCATGCAATTACGACACTTTACAGGTGCCATCGGCTGGATGGAACGCAACCCTGAAATCACGACGCATTGCCAAGTCTGAAGAAAATTACCGCGCGGCATTTGGCATGGAGAAACAGCGTGTGGCATGGCAACCAATCCCCCGCTCCCGGAGCCATCAAAATCTCGAGCAAAACCGTCTCAAGGAGCCAGTTGCCCACAGGCAGCCAGAGCCTGAAGCGGGTAGCAAGTGCCGCTGTAGGTAATAAAATGATATTTGTCCGTATTGAGCGAACGCGTCCACCATCGACCGGAAAGGCGCTGATGGGTCCGGATCCAGTGCAAGGCCCGCATGATGCGGGGATCGTTGCGGGGGATGCCCGCTTCAACCAAAGCCAATACGGCAAGTCCCGTCATATGGCCATCACTCGGCGGGTTTTCAGCGTCAGGTTCTGCATGTAGTTTTTCAGCACGGGATCCGTCACCCCATTGTTCGGGCCTTGCAAAGGACCTCAGGGCCCAACCGCCGTCCGTGTTCTGGCGAGACCATATCGATGCCACTACCGCGTCACGAGTGTCCGAAGCCAGAAAACCTTTGCTGTGAGAAGAAACCCTCAGGAGGAGCACACGGGCATAGGCATGCGGTGGCTCGGTGACACGCAGGTAATCCATGAGCAGATTGAAGCGTCCGGCAAGTTCAGGTTGATCTCTTTCAACGGAAGAGATCCAACCCGGAGCAGCCAGAGCCCCCATGGCGGCAACGGTCGCACTCTGGTAATCACTTGATTCAAGGGGTGGCCAACAATCGACATTACCAAAGGAACCATCCTGGGATTGTACATCGAACATCAGCCCGAGGGCAGTCCGCGTCTCTGCCGAAAGGGTACCAGAGACATGAAGATCCCATTCGGCCAGACCAGCTGCGATGTAGACGACCTGCGTGGGTTGGATACCCTGCATCAGCGTATGTGGATCCTCGTCCTTGAGGGCAGCGATTTCCTCTTCAAAAAAAAGACGCATGGATGAAAGCGGAGGCCCCAGAAAGGGTGTCAGGGATGGGCGCGCCACGAGATAAGAGCCGTTGGTGTGACAACTCACGCATCCTCGCTTCCGAGTCCATGCACTGGCACCCTGATCCAGGTAATCCCCTGCGGCCTCCAGGGAGAAGGTCGCCCGCATGCCTTCCTCGGCATGCGCAGGCGACACATGTAAGCCATCATGGGCATACTGATGCTGTTTCCACGGCTCAGGTCCGTCCTCCGCAGATACGCTGAAGGGACCTGAGCATACGGTCAGGACTCCCAGCAAGGTTTGAAAAAGGCTTGGCACCTTCATGCTGTAATCAAAACATACCCTGAGCGAAACACAAGCATGCACTACATGGATCTCGCCTTTCTCCAACCCGGACAAGAGCAGAATACCCATCATGAGGATGCATCAGTCCGGGTCTTTCTATCTGGATGCACCTCTTTTCCTGCAAAGCTTGGCAGGCACGTCAGATAACACAAAGGTCCAAGCAAGGAAGAATGAAACGATACCCCCAGAAAGTCTCATCCTAGGGAGCCATCCCAGCCTGGCCATCAGGTCCAGCGACGCACCTGGCTACTGCTGCAGACTCAGGGCGTAGAGTTGCGCATGACGCAGATGCACGCGCAACTGATAGGCGCCCGGTCTCAGGTCCTCGAGCGTATGATATTTCCACGCTGCGGAATGCGCCAGATGATCCCCCTTCAGCACCATGGCATCAGCCCGGGTGTAACCCTCGACCCCATAGCCTCCGGCACTCAGAATCTCCAGACGAAGTGCACCATGGGTAGCATCCGCATTAAGCGTAATGGCACGATGCCCATCCAGGTGGATGGGCCTGAAGGTGACCTGTCCCTGCACATCGACAGGGGCAATCCCAATGAACCGATCGCGCGGGACACGTGCCATCCCGATCCCTGTCGGGGAGACGCTCAAGTCGGCATCCCAGGCGGGATAGGCTCCATAATACAAGCGGGTTTCTCCTTCGAGATGAACAGGCGTGGCACTGGTCCACAGGCATCCGGCATCAAAACGGTCCCCCTTGCCCGAGACACCCAGAAACATGCGATCCTCAAAAGGGCGTTGCCAATGCCTTCCATCCTGGCTCCAGGCCAGTTCGGCAGGCATGTTCCCGGTGCCTCCTCGATCAAACCCTCCAAAGTCAAGGCGCTGCACAAGGGCCAGATAAAGGCCCTGATGAAAGAACACCGAAGCCCCGTGTAATTGGCCATGGTCGTGATCAGCGGGCGACAGCACCATCTCCGGTGGCGTCCAGTGGATAAAGTCGGTGGAGGTGGTACGCACCACCGCCCTTTTCCAGAAACGTCGTCCGTCAGGCGCATCGATCCAGGTCTTGGAGTATATGACAAACCGTTGATGGGGGGGATCCCACATCAGATCCATCACATCGCTGATAGCAGGCCTGATCGCGGGTTCATTGAGGTGCTTACCAGCAAGAGGTGGCTGGGTAGGATCCCCATAAGCTCCCTGCAGGAGCGGGCCCTGAGGATGCTTTTTCCAATGAATACCGTCGGGTGAAAAAGCAACGCACAGACCAGGCTTCTGGATTCCTTCCAGCTCTACAAAGTCCCAGTAGGCCAGCTTGTAACGGCGCTGTGGGTCCGCATCACGCGGATCCACCAGAACAGAAGCACCGTAATTAACGCTCCGCCCACCGTTGCCAACAAGCACGATATTGGTCTCGGGATTTTCGTTAAAATCAAAAAGGCGCAACTTGGGCTTTTCCCAATGAAGACCGTCCCTCGATGTGGCGTAGCAAAGCACCACCCGCCGGGTGGGATGCTCTGCCCGAGATCCGGCGTAAGCCTGGTACCAGGCCTGGTAAAGGCCCGTAACCGGGTCATGAAAGACGGAGCAATAACCAATGGCAAGCTCCCAGGGCATGGCGGCAGCCAGAACGGGATTTGCCTGGCATCGCTCAGGTGACTGCATCACGTAGGTGGTCCCTGACCGGTAGAGGATGGCGTCCTCGTGCGCCGCAAGAATGGTTTTGCGCGAGCCCTTGCCCGTGTCATTTGGGGAATGCGCGGACCGAACCCTCACCGTCTCGAGCCCCATCATGGACAAGACCAACAGAGGAAGCCACACGCGCCGTATTACCTGATATTGTGCCGATTGCAGGGCATTCATAGGAATCCAGCTTAAACGGCGCATCCTGAATGTCCCGAAAAATTTTCTTTATCCGTGGCATTTGATACCTCTTCAACCGGGTAGGTATTTTGGATGACATGCGGACAGTGTCATTTATGCTTCCTCCACTGATATCAGGCAACATCAACATGCTTTCAAGATGAATAGACACTCCCAATTGCTTGCAGGACTACTACTGACCTTGGTCCTGACATTCCCTCTTCGGGTGACAGCTGCGCGGTCCCAATCGACCACCCAACAAGACCCGGAAGAGGCAATCCTGGCACTTCCCGTTCTCCAGGCAAGCGATGGGAAAAACACTCGGGATTACCTCATCGATGCCTCGGGCTACAAAGCCAGGGTAGGCCGTAGTGCCGATGGTCGCACCTTGTACATGGACAATGGACTCATCCGCAGAAGTTGGCGTGTAGCCCCCAACGGGGCCTGTGTTGGCTTTGAAAACCTGATCAACGGACAATCGATGCTTCGCTCCGTCCGACCCGAGGCACGGATCACGATCAACGGCACCCCGCACGAAGTAGGGGGCTTGGTGGGACAACCCGATCATGCCTTCATCACGCCCGAATGGCTGGATGCCATGAAGGCTCAACAGTCATCGATGCGACTCGAGAGCTTTGAGGTGGACCAGCCTGAGTCGCGATTTGAGTGGAAACGACGACGCCATGCCGCCCCCGATGCGGTATGGCCTCCAAGGGGCGTGCGACTCAGGATGGACTACATGCCGCACAACTTGGAAGGTGCCATGCACGAAGCCCGTGTCAGCGTCTACTACGAGCTTTACGATGGCATCCCCGCCATGAGCAAGTGGATCACGGTGCAAAACCTAGGCAAGCATCCTCTGATGATTGACCGGTTCACCAGCGAGGAGCTCGCGCTGGTCGAGCATGCCAACTGGGTCGAGTCTCGTGAGGGCGTGACCATCCCCCGCCCGCAGTATCTGCATGTCGAGACCGACTTTGCCTTTGGAGGCTTTAATTTTCAAAATGCAAATCGGCATGTGGTGCACTGGAAAAAGGATCCACTCTACAGTTCCCAGGTTAATTACGCCCGCCAGACACCCTGCCTGCTCGTGTGCGAACCCAGTTTTGGCCCGGCGCAGGAAGTGGGTCCAGGGGAAACGTTCCTGGGGTTCCGTGTTTTTGAACTGGCTTATGACGACACGGACCGGGAACGGTGTGGGCTCGCCCTGCGGCGCATGTACCGAACCGTTGCACCTTGGGTTACCGAGAACCCCATCACCCACCACCTGCTCAGTCACGACCCGGAGCGGGTGACGCAGGCCATCGATGAGGCCGCTGAGGTAGGTTTTGAAGCGATCATCCTGAGTTTTGGCAGTGGATTCCACATGGGGAACAAGGATCCCACCTTTCTCGCTCGATGGAAGACGGTGGCGGACCATGCCGAGGCCCGGGGAATCGAGCTCGGATCCTATTCACTCTTTTCATCACGCAAGGTAGAGGACACAAGCATGATTGTTTCTCCACCTGGCCAGACCGCGACGCATGGACGTTGTCCTGCGGTCAGTTCGCCGTGGGGACTGGACTGGTTGAAAACCATACGTGCGTTCTATGATACCACCGGCTTCGAACAGTTTGAAAATGATGGCCCCTATCCCGGCGATATCGACATCACCTCCCGTCCCCCTCTCCAGAAGGGCATCAACGACTCCCGATGGGTCCAGTGGCAACTGACCACCGGGCTCTATCAAGATCTCCGGAAAAGGGGTGTTTACATCAATGCACCAGATTATTATTACCTGAACGGATCCAACAAGTGTGGCATGGGTTACCGGGAGGTGAACTGGTCACTGCCCCGTGCTCACCAGGTCATCCACACGCGGCAGAACATCTATGACGGGTCCTGGACCAAGACCCCCAGCATGGGATGGATGTTCGTCCCCCTGACGCAATATCACGGTGGAGGAGCCGCCGCGACCATCGAGCCCCTGCATGCACACCTGGATCATTATGAGAGCATGATGCGATCCAATCTGGGCATGGGGGTCCAGGCCCATT
>JAAZXX010000304.1 GCA_014239995.1 Verrucomicrobiia bacterium | reverse complement strand
TTCGGCTACCTCTCCAACTAATCCTGACAGGTTATGAGAATACTAAGGCAGCCATTGAAGCAACGGACACCCTCACTGGCCCATGGACCGAGTGGCGGACCATCGTTATAGGCGAGAACGGAACGACAGAGGTCGACCTAGATGAAGGCGCTGAGCAGCGCTTTTACCGGGTGAGGAATTGAGTCATCCACCCGCGGTGCCTCGGCTGGGATTGGACCTCTGTGAGAGGGTAATGCGAACCCACTGTTGATAAGCCTTTTTTAAGGGGTCTGTTATGTTTAACCCTGAATCATTACGTTTCTAGTAATTAAGACTCGCTGAACAAAACGATCATCTTGCCGGGGTAATTGATTCTTTCATCCCCTCACTTTCGACCACAAGCACGCGTCTTTCCCTCTTCTTACCTTGGTTCCAGATGTACGCGCAGCAGACAGCGATAGCCTTTTGAACCATCATAATCCAGTCCTTTTTTCCGGTTGAAACCATCTCTTTGATGTCAGAACGAACTGAACAGGAGTCAGTCATCCATGGTCATGGTTTTCCCGGCAACCACGGCTTGTCGAGCCACTCTGTCCTGGTTCATGAAACATTCATTCATCATACCAGTCAGAGTGGTTTCACACCGCAGAACATCTACTCGACACCATGAATCCGTCCTCATTCCGAATGAGTCACGGCACGGAAGAATGCCATGGATGCATCCATGGCAATCGGCATGGGATCATCCCAAAGGGAACTCGTTCCCAAGGAAGTCCATTCCTGAAAATCTGAAGAGACCTGCACATCGTATTGTGTCATACCATCGCCATCGGTGATTTGAAGAGCAGGCTGTTTGCCCTCAGTTTGCAGACTTAACTGAGCGGGTCGTGCCAACCGATCGTAGCGAGTGGTCGTCCCTGACTGGGTCCAGGACATTTGAATGGGATGCCCAGAATCATCCAAGTTGAAGGTGCAGGTGGCCTCTGTAATGGCCTCGTATAATTTAAATCGACGCGAATGAAGGGGATACAGGGTATGGCGCAAGCCAGGTTCAAGGGAGAACTCCATGGTAAGATGACCATTTTCAATACCAAAGGTGAAACTTTCCTTTTCCTCATTGCCATACGTACCGTAAAGCGCCCGTAGTTCGTCCAATGATACTTGTGCAGATCTCCGGACGGACGCCAACGCAGATGGAGGAAAAAGCAGATGGAGACCAATATTCTGAGCCTGGGTATGCGCGTTCAGGCGCGCATTACACAGCACCACGACACCCAATTGCTGAATCGGATCAAAGCCCACAAAAGCATTGTGCCCCAGGGTAACTCCGTCATGAACTAAGATGGGATTCGGAGTATTCGAGATCCGTAACCATCCCAAGCCAATATCCAGGCCGGGAGAATCACTCCTTTTCCGTTTCGGATGTGTGAGTGACAGAGCTTCATTTAATGTCGAACTTTTCAGTTGCATCTGGTGTTCCAGGTAGATCACCAGGTCATGCGCAGTGGACAGCAAAGAACCGGCAGGGGCAAGGGCATCGGCCTTAAAGTAAGGCCGTTCGATGACTCCTGAATACCCGGTGGCTCTTCTGGATTCCTGCTCGGCGGATTGAGTAATCACAGTGTCCTTCATCCCGAGAGGATCACAGATGCGCTCGCGCAGTAAGGACTCGAAATCCAGCCCAGCTTTTAAGGAGAGGGCGTGACCCAATAAACCGATGCCGATATTGGAATACTCAAAGGTTTGTCCCGGTCTGCGTTGGAGTTGGTATCGATCCAGGAATGCATGAAGAGCGGTATCCGGATAGGGGTAAAAGGGATTTGTTGGATCATTCTCCAGAAGATCGTCCGGATTCGTCGGCAAGCCCGAATGATGGGTGGCCAGATGTTCCAGGGTGATTTCAGAGCCGCGGTAAGCGGGAATGGGAACCATGGGAGACACGAGGGATTGAACAGTATCGTTGAGAGCCACTTCGCGTTTTTGAACCATTTCAGCCAGGAGGCTTGTGGTGAACGTTTTACTGATCGAACCGATCTCATACAGCGTATGCTCATCCGGTAGTTCCTGCTTTCCAATGGATTTAGTGCCGTAGGCATAAAAAACTTGGCCATCGGCATTCACCATTCCGACCACCATCGATGGGCAGTATTGGTAATCCACACGTCTTTGGATGGACGCACGCACGTCTTGCGGAATGACCGGGGGATCCGCAGCGAGCTCCACAGAAGCAAATAGAAGACTCAACAAGATCAGGTCTGTCGTCCGAATGCTTCGAGGGATGCCAACCGTATCGGCCCATTTTTTGAGGGACTGACGAGGATCACATGGTTCAATGAGTGAAAGAACGAGTCGTGATCGTTTTTGGATAGAAATTGGTTTAGGTTTCATTTGATTTCAACCAGGAACTTCAGGGAATATACATTTTTGAGGATCATCCATGATACCCGCTGGAAAGACCATACTTGAACCACTTACAAGGCCGAAGAGATGCATCCATCGAGGGAAGAAATGTAAGACAAGCTCGGAGTTTGGTGTGGTTTTCTGATTTTCACGATGCTTGACCGTTGTTTTCAGGCATCTGGAAACTAACGATACCTTGCATCCGTGCCACTCAATTTCATGGAATGTCATGAAAGATTTCTTCTATCGATAATCCAAACAAGCGAGCAACTTTGAAAGCCAAAGGTAAACTGGGATCGAACTTTCCTTTTTCTATCGCATTGACCGTTTGTCTTGAAACACCTAATGCATCAGCCAAATCAGCCTGAGTCCAATCTCGTTCTGCACGAAGGACCTTCAAACGGTTTTTCATTGGTATTTCCTAATACCCAGGATAGCTCCAACAGCATAGGTGAGATACATCACAGTCAAAAGGTGAGGTATTTCCGGCTGAAAAGGAATGAGCTTAATGTCCTCAAGCATTTCGTAGCTGCCGCCGAACACTAATCCAATACCTAGGCTTAATGCCATCGCATCAAGATGTATCTTTCTCTGTAATTCATCTAGCCCTAGTAAGAATTGTTTAAACACCCTGATCATTCCTAAACCTAGTCCAATGTGAATCAGAACAGCGGTAATGGTTAGCCATTTATTGAAGTTCCAAAGATTCTTTGGGCCAAAAGCAACCCCAGCAGTTGCCAAAGCCCAAACCACGGACCAAAAGAAAAGGCGTAATGTATTTTTCTTGGTTTGTGCAAGGGTATGACAGTTATCAGTCGTTTTTTTTGCATTCATAGTTTTGCATTCTAAAAAGGTGTCCTTGGGATTGATGTTAAGTCAACATTCCTTTTTGTAAAGCTTGTTTTACTTTTTGGAATGTTAATTTAACTCGATTTGTCCTGTGATTGCTATGGATTGCATGCATCTGGATGGAGCTTGGTTGGTTTCAAAGTCCGTCATCAGGATACAACCTGATTTGCGGAATGATTCGTTGCGAATGTTGCAAAGTAAAAAGGGAATAGTGTTTATCGACTCGAAAGTTCCTGCTGTAAATAGCATTGTAAGCTGGATCCAGAATGTATCCAATCAGGATACCGAAAGCGAAACCGGTAAAAACACAGATCTTTTATTACACCAGCAGGCAACAGAAAAAATATTTGATGTGATTCGGAGTATATCAGTATTTAATTAAATGGCACTTATTTCGTAGGTGACGTTTCATCATCAGGGGTAGTCAAATGAACGTAGCTATTATTCCCGCTAGAGCAGGAAGCAAACGCATACCGAAGAAAAACGTAAAACCTTTTGCAGGGGAGCCGATTATCGCGCACTCTATTCAAGCCGCAATTGCTTCCAAAGTTTTCGACCGTGTGATCGTTACAACTGATTCGCAAGAGATTGCTGCAGTTGCAAAAAAATACGGTGCAGAAGCACCTTTCTTCAGACCTCCTGAACTCTCAGATGACCATACACCCACGGCACCAGTTATTGTACATGCACTTGAGTGGCTGCTTGAAAACGGTGTCAATCCGACTTATGCATGCTGCATATATCCGACTGCACCCTTTGTGCGTGCGCAGTATTTGCGTCAGGGTTTTGAGGTGATGCAAGAATACGGCTGTGCGACAAGCTATTCGGTGACATCGTTTGCCTTTCCCATATTTCGCGGGCTTATGATAAAGGATGATGGCTGTCTTGAAATGTTTTGGCCTGAATTTCAGATGACGCGATCACAGGATCTTACTGAAGGCTATCATGATGCGGGACAGTTTTACTGGGCTGATTGCGCAAAGTTCTTGAAAGAGCCCAAGTTTTACGCGAAGGACTCGAGGCCCGTTATCTTGCCTAGAAAGTTTGTTCAAGATATAGATACGCTGGAAGACTGGGAGATGGCCGAAAGTATGTATAAAGCACTGAATTTGAAATTTGGAGAATGATTGAGTATGAAATTGGCAATATAAGGCGGCGAACCTGCAAGAACAAAACCATTTCCAGCTTATGTGACGGCAGGTGAAGAAGAAAAGAGGCTGGTATCAGAAGTTATTGATTCGGGCTGTCTTTCAAAGTACTTAGGTTGCTGACATGATCAGTTTTACGGAGGTGTCCAGGTAAAGGCTCTGGAGGCCGAGTGGGCCGATTATTTCGGAAGCAAACATGCGATAGCGGTAAACTCCTGTACGTCCGGATTGTATTGCGCCGTTGCCGCGACAGGAGTTGAACCAGAAGAAGAAATAATAGTATCACCTTATACGATGAGCGCAGCGGCAACTGCACCTCTCATATTCAATGCCATTCCAGTATTTGCTGACATAGAAGAAGACTATTTCTGCCTCGATCCAAAGGCCATCGAAACTCGCATCACCTCAAAGACCAGAGCCATCATCGTCGTTGATTTATTTGGCTTACCGTATGCTGAAGAAATCAATCTCATTGCTAAAAAGCACGGTTTGCTTGTTATCGAGGATACAGCGCAAGCGCCCGGCGCTACGTTGAATGGTAAGGCCGCAGGCACCTTAGGGGATATGGGCGTTTATTCCTTAAACTATCATAAGCACATACACAGTGGCGAGGGTGGGGTGATTGTTGCTGATAATGAAGAGCTTGCCGAAAAATGTCGTTTAGTTCGAAATCATGCCGAAGCTGTCGTAGAAGCGAAGGAAGGGACAGTAAAAGAAAAGTTATGTTCGTAGGGTTTGTATGGTCAGTAGATACGATGGCTCCAGTCCCTTTGATGAAACTTGGGGGAAGACCCTGTGATGTTAATCACCCTCGTCGTGGGCGCGCATCTTACCGAGCAGGAGACTCGTGTCCCCGCATCCATCG
>JAAZXX010000303.1 GCA_014239995.1 Verrucomicrobiia bacterium | reverse complement strand
TGCGCGATCAATCGTTGAGTAATAGTTGATATCTTCCTCTTCCCTCCTGATTTTGGAAAACATGGTGAGACGCATCTTTGATGGTGAGGAGGGCTTCAGTGAACATCAGGTTCGCATCCTGCGCACGCGTATCGAGCTTTCTGAAGACCCTCCTGCTCCCTGACAACAAAGACAAGAGCATGTTTCAGGAGTTTCCTAGGGCCGGTCCCCTGGGTTTTCGAACATTCCAGAGGAGGTAACCTGCTTGCAACACGCGCTCGTTTCATGGAAATGATTTGCTTTTCGACCGTTTTAGGATAAGAGGTAAGGGTAGTCAAAAATGACGTGTTCAAGTGGCATGGATGACTACGTGTAGCAGCAGAGAAGACTATGGAAGACCCGGACAGCTGCAAATCTCACCCACGATAAGAGCAGAGCTATGCCCAATCCCATCGTATACCAGGCCCTGGAACCGATCCTGCGCACGCACCATCAAAAATGCCTCAGGAAACGGCTGGCATGGACATGGTCCGCGCTTGGCGTGGTGGGCTTTTTGATCGCTGGAGCACAACAATTGTGGACATGGTATCATCCCCATACCGCCTCCGTCTACCTGGCTTGCTTTACAGTTGTTACCCTGGCCATCTGGGTGCGGCATCGAAAGACCAGGCCTTCCTTGCGGGAAATCGCAATCAGCATCGAGAAAAATCACCCTGAGCTTCAGTCGGCACTCCTCACGGCACTGGACCAGAAACCCGATCCTGAATCTGGCAACTATCATTCACTTCAAAAACGCGTCATCCGCGAAGCACTGGACAATCACCTGAAGGAGCCATGGGACAAACCCTTGAACAACTGGGTCTTCCTTGCCAGATGGATGAGGTTGGCTGGTTTCGTCACCGTCATTCTAGCCGCCTACCAGATCCATCAGCAGCCCAGCAGGACAGCAGGAGCCCTGGTCACTGGCACGATCAATGACGGATGGGTCATTGAACCTGGACACAAGGATGTGGAAAAGGGGGATGCGGTCGTGATCACGGCTCGTTTCGGTAAAAATGCTCCCGAGAACGTCGAGCTGGTGATCATGCCATCCAATGGCGAAACCAAGGTGGTCAAGATGAGAAAAAGCATGGAGGACCCCTTGTTTGGCGCAAGCCTCCTGTCCGTAGAAGCCGACACAGCCTATCAGGTGAGATTTGATGAAAGTCAGAGCGCGACATACAAGTTGTCTGTTTTTGAATTTCCATCCTTGAGCCGTGCCGATGCACACCTGGAATATCCTGTTTACACCTCACAACCCGCGCGCATCATCAAGGACACCCTCCGGGTCAATGCCGTGGAGGGGACGAAACTGGAGTATACCATGTTGCTGAACAAGCCTGTCGTATCCGCCAAGCTTGTCGACGAAGACGGAACCTCCATCGTCCTTGAGACCACCGAGGCTCATCCCACAACATACCGCTACTCAAGCGTGCTCAAGCAGTCCGGACGCTACACACTCCAGTTGGAGGACAGCGATGGCCGAACCAATAAGTCACCTCCGCAACTCTACCTGAAGGTAGCACCCAATACGCCCCCCGATCTCAGACTGAAATTCCCGTCAGGGGATCAACGGTTTTCGGCACTTGAGGAAGTCCTTTTCGAGGGAGAGGCATGGGATGATTTCGGACTCCAAAACCATGGTTTTGGTTATCAATTGAGCGGACAGGAACCTGTCGACATTCAACTCGGCGAATCCATACCGGCAAAACAAAAGGCACAGTTGAGCCACCTGCTGATGCTGGAGCATCTGGAGATGAAGCCAGGTGATCTTGTCTCTTATTACCTGTGGGGAGAGGATATCGGACCGGATGGAAACCTCAGGAAGGCATACTCGGACATTTATTTTGGCTCCATTCGGCCTTTCGAAGAAATCTTCAGGCAGGGACAACCCAATGCAGGACAAAACCAGCAAGGGCAACAAGGGGCTTCGGGATCCAGTCCAGGGGAGGAGCTGGCCGAACTGCAGAAGGACATCATCACCGCCTCATGGAATATTCGTCGTTCCCAGTCCGGCAGTGCCCTGAGCGATCAGGCCAGGAACGATCTTGAGATCGTTCTGAACTCACAGGAATCAGCTGTTACCCAGGCAGGGGAACTTTCAACCCAAGTAACTGAACCGGAAATGAGCACGCTCATGGAGCAGGCCATCCATGCCATGAACCTTTCCGTGGACGCTCTTGATGATGCGGTCAGTGATGGCTCCATACCGGCACTGGGCAAGGCCCTGACCCATGAACAGGAGGCATATCAACTACTGCTCAAGGCACAACCCAACGAATCCACTGTTACCCAGGGAGGTGGCGGTGGCGGTGGAGGGGGTGGACGTTCTCAGCAGCAGCTGAATCAACTGGAGTTGAGTGAAGAAAACGATCGTTATGAGACGCAGAGCCAAGCCCAGGGCGCGCAGAACGAACAACAGAACCAGGAATTACAGAATCTCAATCGACTGAAGGAATTGGCCCGCCGGCAAGAGGACCTCAACGAGCGCTTACAGGAACTTCAGACCGCACTTGATGAAGCGGAAACTGAGTCCCAGAAGGACGAAGTCGAACGGGAACTCAAACGCCTGAGGGATGAGCAGAGGCGCATGCTGGAAGACATGGATGAACTAAACCAACGCCTTGCAGACAGTGCATCCCCGGAAAACTCCGAATCCATGCAGCAACTGGATCAGATCCGTGAACAGGCTCAGAAGGCTGCTGACTCCATTGAAGAGCAGGAAATTTCCAATGCCCTGGCCTCCGGGAGTCGCGCACAAGAGGGCCTCGAGTCGATGCGTGACGACTTTCGCGAGCGTAATTCCAGTCAATTCGCCGAAGCCATGCAGGAGCTTCGCCAGCGCGCAGGCGAAATGGACACGCGCCAGGATGGCATTCAGGAAAAGCTGGAACAGGCCCTTGAAAACAGCCAACAGCAGTCACTGGGCGCCTCCGACCTTGCCAGGGAAGCCATGCAGATGAGTGAACAACAACAGGAGGACTTGAAAGAGATCATGGAAGATATCCGGCGCATCAGCGATGAATCTGAGGATGCCGAACCTCTGCTCTCGCGTCAACTCAGCGAAACCTATCGTCAGACGGACCAGGAGCAACTTGACGAGATGCTCGAGACCACGCGCCAACTCTCTCGATTGAACATGGCGGATAAGGCCGCTGAACTCGAAGCCAGGATTCATCCAGAAATCGAAACCCTCCAGGAACGCGTCAACAGGGCAGCAGAAAGCATCCTTGGTGATGGAATCTCAAGCCTGAGGCGTGCCAGGGACCTTCTGGAGGAGCTTTCTGAAGATTTAAACCGTGAAATTGCCCAGGCTAACCCAGGGGCAACCGAAAGCGCAGCCTCTGAAAACAGCCAGAGCGCAACGAGCCAGTCAAGAGGAGCAGAGAATGCCGGGAATGGAAACTCCACTCAACCCGACACGGACCCTGCGACCCAGGCTGGAACAGAACCTGGAGCGAACCCAGGGGGTGGCGAGGATGGGGAACCAGCTCAAGATGGCGGGGAGTCTCCAACAGATCTGGCTGAAAACACAAGTCAACAGGAGGGAAGCGGAGGTGGCCCAGGAAATCAGGGATCCGACGGTGACGAAAATTCCACGGAACAGGCAGGCAGACAGGGCTTGAGGCAGGGAAACAGCGAGAGCGCACAGGCATGGCTTGAACAGGGTCAACCGGGGGGAAGCGGAGGAGGCACGGCGGAAAACACCCGCAATGGCCCACTGACAGGAAACGCCTTTCGCTCATGGAGTGATCAGCTCCGAGAAGCCGAGGAAATGGTGGATGTTCCGGAATTACAGAATGAAATCGCCGCCATTCGTGACCGAGCACTCTCGGTACGTCGCGAGTTGCGCAACGAGGGCAAGCAGCCACAGTGGGATCTGGTGGAGCTGGAGATTGAAAAACCTTTGTATGAAGTCAGGCGCCGCATTCGTGAGGAGTTGAGTCAACGCCTCTCAAGAGAGGCCGTGGTTCCTGTTGACAGAGACCCTGTGCCTGAACAGTTCTCGGAACTGGTTGAGGCATATTATGAAACCTTGGGTGAGGGTCGTTAGTTTTTCCTGATTTTGTAACCAAACCAAAGCTCGTGACGTCTGTGTTGGTGGAATGCATCATGAGTGCTGGAAATCTGGCGCTGAAGAAGCTCATTCCATCACGGGAATCTTTAGTCAAAGGGACGGGCTGTGCTGGTGACACAAAACATTTTACAACCGAAGCATTTTTTCATGGGAATGATCGACGAAACATCGCCAGATCGAACCGTTGAATATTCCATCATACAGCGTGTACTCAATGGGGACACTGCTGCCTTCGAGCAGCTGGTCGTCCAATATCAACCGCGCGTCTTTGCCACGGCCCGCAAGTATGCTCGGCGCGAGGGCGAGGTGGAGGATATTGTGCAGGAGATATTCATCAAGGCTTTCAAAAAGCTTGGATCCTTCCGCCGTGAGGCTCCCTTCGAGCATTGGATCATGACCATCAGCGTACGCACGTGCTACGATTATCTCAGGAAGCATCAGCGTAACAAGGTTTCAAATTTCTCAGAGATCACACAGGATGATTTTGACCTCTTGGAATTTTATGGCGACGACGGGCAACCGGATCGAGAAAACCAAGAGGCAGCCTCGAAACTGGTTCACGACCTGATGGAACAGTTATCACCCGCATCAAGAATGGTCATCACCTTGCTGGATATTGAAGGCAAGTCCGTCAAGGCCATCGCACAGGCCACAGGCTGGTCCGTTTCTTTGGTCAAGGTTCGAGCCTTCCGGGCGCGCAAGGAAATGCGCCGATTGCTTGCAACGATCAACCAGCAACAATACCTTTGAAAAACTTTCACCCAATGGATCCATGCATCACAATCAGTCAGAACCTGCGAATATGAAAAATCGAAGCGATCATTATGACCGACTCATGCGTGCCGCACAGAAACTTCCGGAGAACGATCAGACTCCCTACGGATTCGAAAAGCGGATCATGGCTCATATCGCCAGCTGCGGACATACCGACGGTATCACCCTGTGGACCCTGGGATTGTGGAAAGCGGCCTTACCTTGTGTTGCGATCATGCTCCTGACAACCACTTGGGCTTCCCTGGCCAACCCGAATGAGAACAGCAGGCCGGATGATTCCCTGGCCACTGAGCTGCAACTCACCATGACACAGCCCCTGGAAGCCCTCGAGGAAAGCTGGTAAGATGCTGAAATCCTGGAAAATCATTGTCGCAACCC
>JAAZXX010000302.1 GCA_014239995.1 Verrucomicrobiia bacterium | reverse complement strand
AACAATCGCCTTGCAGATGGCCTTGTAATTCAGTTCCTGGGTTTCATCGATCTCGTTGCGACCAGGATTTCCCCCGGTATGGTAATGCCCGATGTATTCGTGATACGTACGAATATTCCTGATGACATCCCCTTCCATGATCTGCATATGGTAAATGTCGTAGAGCAACTTAAAGCGTTCCGATCCAACGCGCTTGACCAGCTCAACCCCCCAGGGAGTCGTGTCACACTGATAATCCTCGTGGTCGACCTTGCTGTTGAGCAGTTCCATGCAAACGTTCACCTTGTGCTTTTCCGCCGTCTTCATGAACTGCTTGAGACCAATGACACAATTCTCCAGGCCTTTTTCATCATCCAGACCCTCGCGATTACCAGAGAAACAGATAATGCTTGGAAAGCCGGCCTCGGCTACCTGTGGAATCATGCGCTCAAATCCCTCGATCAGTTTCGCATGATGCTCCACGCGGTTGAACCCCTTGGTGATTCCACCAGGACCGTTGGACATGGCGCAAACAAGGTCATGCTTCTTGATGATCGGAAACTGATCGGGATTGAGTAATTCCACCGAATGCATACCAAACTGGGACGCAGCTTGCGCCAGCTCCTCAAGGCTCAGGCCGGAGTAACACCACTTGCAGACTGAGTGATGAATGTTCCCCCTCAGTTCAAGAGGTTGAATATCCGCGGCTTCCAGTCGGCGGGCGACCTTTGAGGAAGCGGCAGCGGCCATCCCGGTGGCCGTGAGTGATTTCAAAGCGCCTCGGCGCGAAAGTTTTTGATGGATCATGGGTGATTGGATTGAGGTTGATATATTTCATAGGATGAAGGCCCCAAGGTCAAATCGAATTGCGTGGAAACTGCTTTTCCCGATTTTCTGCTTTTACCTTCCTACCTGTAGGCGTTAAGTTCTGCGCTCACGCATGCTTGTTATTAAATGAAAAAACCCACACTTTTCGTCCTTTTTCTGATCGTTTTTGTCGATCTGGTGGGGTTTGGCATTGTCCTTCCCCTTCTGCCGCTTTACTCAGAGCAGTTTGGTGCCTCGGGCTTCACCATTGGATGCATCGTTGCCTCCTACAACTTGATGCAGTTTTTCTTTGCCCCGTGGCTGGGGCGATTGTCTGACCGAGTGGGGCGCCGCCCCATCATCCTGTTGAGTACGGCTGGATCAGCCATTTCCTATGCGATGTTCGGATATGCAAGCGGACTGGAGGGCACTCTGGGCATGGTGATGCTGCTGACCTCACGTATCTTCGCAGGCATCTGTGGTGCAAACCTTTCGGTGGCCTCAGCCTACGTGGCAGACATCACGCCACCGGAGCAAAGGTCCCGCGGAGTAGGCCTGGTCATTGGCCTGGGCTTTGGGCTGGGCTTTATTTTCGGCCCCCTGATCGGGGGCTTGAGCAACCAGTTCTTCGGACAACAAGGTCCAGGTTGGGTCGCAGCGGCTATTTGCCTTGTCAACTTTCTGTCTGCCTGCTTCATTCTCTCCGAAAGTCGATCCAAGGATGCAAAACCTGCAGTCAAGCGTGCCCAATGGGCGCAGTGGAAACACACCTTGGGGGATCCCAAGCTGGGATTACTCGTATTGCTGGTCTTTCTGGGCACCCTTTGCTTTGCTTGCTTTGAGACCACGCTCCCACTTTTGCTCGTTGAATACATGGGATATTCCCGCACGGATTGCTACTACTTCCTTGCCTACTCCGGGTTCATCGCCACCATGGTACAGGGAGGACTCATCGGCAGACTTGTTCATCGGTTTGGGGAAAAACCCCTCATATTCGCAAGTTTCTTCGGTTTAACGCTCAGTTTCGTGATGATTCCTGCCAAGGACAGCGTGGGATGGATCCTGCTTTCACTGGCTGTTTACGCCATCTTTTCTGGAATCAATCGAGCTCCACTGACCGGACTGATATCGATTATTTCCCCAGACAACGAACAGGGATCCAACCTGGGTATTTCTCAGAGTGCCTCCGCGATGGCCCGCATCTTCGGACCACCACTGGCCACCACCTTCTATGCCATGAGCGAGCCATCCCCCTATTATGTCTGCGCGGGTATCGCGCTGGTCGCAGGCCTGATTGCCGGTATATTCCTGACGCGTCTTCTAGGCAACACTCAGGACGGCAAAGGTGGGAGCGCAGCGAGGACTTCAGGAAAGGATGCCTCAAGCTAGGCACCAAGAAAAATGAGACGGATCCAGACATACTTTCGCAACACCCGTTTCGACTGGATGCTCGGTATATGGCTCACACTGCTTGGAGCACACAGCAGCACAGCTGGAGGGTCCGATCTCGCATGCTGGCCTCAATTTCGCGGCCCAAGCGGCCAGGGACGCGCCCCGGATGCTCGTCTCACCCTGCCTTTCGGCCCTGAAACCGCGGTCCTCTGGAAGCGGGAAGTGCCGCCTGGACATGCCTCTCCCTGTATCTGGGGCGACATACTCTTCTTGAGCGCCTTTGATTCGGATCAACTCACCACGATTGCGCTGAACCGCCACGATGGATCCGTGATCTGGAAGCAATTCGTAACGCCTCAAGAGATAGAAAACGGTCATCGCAACGGAACCCCAGCCAACTCCACACCCGTCACCGATGGCAATCGGGTGTATGCCTATTTTGGTTCCTTTGGTCTGGTGGCATACGATTTCCAGGGTGTCGAGCAATGGCGTTGCCCCCTTCCTGTCCCGGTGACCCAGCACGGCGCATCGTCGTCGCCGATCCTGGCCAACGGGCGCATCCTCGTCCAGGTAGACCAGGATGTCGATGCGCACATGCTATGCGTGGATGCAGTCAACGGTGCCATCCTGTGGAAAGCACCACGACAGGGCTTCCGCAGGGGATTCTCAACCCCCATCGTGTGGCCTGTCGAAAAACCTCAATCCGTCATCGCCTCGGGTACCCTTCAGGTCATGGCCTATGACCTTGAGGATGGCCACCTGGACTGGAACTTCGGAGGACTCCCCAACGAGACCGTGGCCTCCCCGGCCTTCGATCAGGAGCATCTCTTCATCTGCGGATGGACCATGGGATCAGGGGTGCCTCGCCTACCCGATTACGATGAGCTCCTTGAAAAGGACAGTGACGGCGATGGAAGGATAGAACGGCCTGAGGCCAGCGGCGCCGCCCGCATGCATTTTCCTTACATCGATGCTGACAAGGATAAACACATCGACCGGCAGGAATGGGAGTCCATGTCAGAGATTTTCACACAGAGCCAGAACGCGCTACTGGCTCTGAAACCCGGGACAAGTGCCAGCGAAAAACCCACCCTGTCCTGGAAACTGAGCCGTGGACTGCCTTATGTGCCCTCTCCCCTTGCCTACCGGGGACATGTCTATCTGGTGAAGAACGGGGGACTGATGTCCTGTCTCAACGCAAAAACAGGCAAGGTGGTCTACCAGCAGGAACGCCTTGGAGCGCTCGGCGATTACTATGCATCCCCCATCGCGGTGGGAGAGCACATTCTGCTTGCCTCCCAACGTGGCGTCGTGACGGTCATTGAAGCAGGGACACCTGAACTGAGAGTAGCCTACCAGGTGCATTTCAAGGACAGCATCATGGCGACACCTGCCATCGTGCATGAGCAGCTCTATATACGCACTGGAACACGGCTTTATTGTCTTGGCAAACCTGGCACGTAAGGAAAGCGTGACAAAAAAACATAAGCCCCACCATTCAGGCGCTTGCCTCTGCGAGACCTGCAACGCTCATGCAAGTAACTCCCGAATGACCTCGCCCCCAAACTGGCTGAGCTGCTTGAACCTGCCTCCATGGAAATAGGTCAACTTGTTGTCGTCCAGTCCCAGCAGGTGCAGCAGGGTAACATGGAAATCACGGATGGGATGCACAACCTCCACCGCCTCGGCACCTATGGCATCGGTGGCCCCCACGATCGAACCTCCTCGGACCCCACCACCGGCCAACAACATGCTCATCGCATCGGCATTATGCCCCCTGCCAAGGGCACGCACTCCTCCCCGTCTGTTGTTGTCAGGTGTGCGTCCAAATTCCCCAGTCCAGATCACCAGCGTGTCTTCCAGCATACCACGCTGCTTGAGATCCTTGATAAGCGCCGTCATGGGTTTATCGACACTTCGGATGCGCGCTGCATGCCCCCGCTGAAGGTAATCATGGCTATCCCATCCCCCTGAAAAAATCTGCACAAAGCGTACCCCTCTTTCCACGAGACGCCGGGCCATGAGGCATTGGCGACCAAATACAGAGGTTTCCTCCTGGTGCATCCCGTAGGCTTCACGCATATGTGCGGGCTCACCCTTCAAATCGATGACGCCCGGCACCTCCGCCTGCATCCGAAAGGCCAGTTCGTAGTTCTCCATGCGGGCGGCAAGATCGGCATGTTGAGGGTGTTTACTGGCATGTCGTTGATTCAGGAAAGCCAGGGTATCCAAGGCCTGGCGCTGATGCTCTCGCGTCTTGTGGGCCGGAGCGTGCAGGTCAAGCAGCGGGGATCCCGTCGACCGCAGTCGCGTTCCCTGGAAGTGTGCAGGCAAAAAGCCGTTTGCCCAGTTGCGTGCTCCGCCTTGTGGCAGGGCCAGTTCCGTCATGACCACATACCCGGGAAGATTCTGATTCACCGTTCCAAGACCGTAATGGACCCAGGATCCCAATGCGGGATCTGCACCCAGGCGACTGCCGGTATTCATATGAAAAAGTGCCTCGGGATGGTTCAATGATTCTGCCTGACACCCCCGGTAATTGCACAGTTCATCGGCCACCTCGGGCAGGTGAATCCACGGGTCGCTCATATCAAGGCCTGACTGCCCCACCTTGCGTGACTGAAAGGGGCTACCTACAAAAAAACGGGATCCATTGGCCAAGCCTGCCGATCGCCTGGATTCCTTGAGGTGCCTTGCATTCAATGCCGGTTTAGGATCAAAGGTATCCACCTGGCTGGGTCCACCTTCCATGAACAGGAGGATCACGGCCTTGGCTCTGGGCCGATGGATCGGCAATTTCAGGGTTGCGGCATGAACCCTCTCCCTGGCCAATAGATCGGTGACGGCCACCGCACCCAACGAAGCACACAATCCGGAGAGAAATGCACGCCGATGTAATACTTCGGGATGTGTGTCAGTATACATAGATGAATTCGTTGGCATTGAAAAGCAACAGGCACAAATCGGCAAGGGCCCTTGTGTTTGCGCTGACATCGGCCGGTTTCTTATCGGACACGTAGTTTTCAAAAACAGGGAGGATCTCTCTGTATTGAAATCTTTGCCCTGTCGA